>JBEBDF010000041.1:0-17818 GCA_041157105.1 Bacteroidota bacterium
ATCAGCTCTGCATATTGGTATATTAATTCATACAAATGAAGTGTTTCCTTGGGATCTTCACGTAAAGCTAAATACGATAAAATAAATCCGACAACGGGTGAATAATGAACTAATAAGGAATCCGAAGATATAACAGGTATTCCCTCCTCTTTTAAACGCAAAGCTAAATACCTAGAATGCTTATTCTTCCGAGTCAAAATAGCCAAATCTTGGTATTTGAATCCGATACTACGGTTGTGCCGAATCAAATTCAACACCTGCTCAAACATAAACTCATTTTCAGGTTCCGTAAAACCAAAATTGGCTTTAGACTTGTGATACACTAATAAGTCAACCTTACCATTTGAATGTGATGAAGCTACTTTCGGGTTCTGTTTTAAATTGGAGCCGTAGAGTGGTTTTATTAAAGGACACAATTGAAGCAAAGAATCATTCTCCACTAAAGAACCGTAAAATTTATTATTGAATTCCACTACTTCGATGGCACTGCGGTAGTTATCATTTAAAGCTTTAGGTCCTATTTGATTTAACAAATGGTCAAAGCGCTGCTGATCCAATGATTGATCCGCGAAATGATCAGAAACAAGAGAGTGATCCTGAGTCGCTAAAGAAGCAATTAAACTAACCTCTCCTCCTCTAAACTTATAAATCGATTGTTTAGCATCTCCTACTAACAAACTTTGTTTACCTACTGAAGTCGCATTTTCGATCAAGGGCATAAAGTTCTTCCATTGCAAAATAGATGTATCCTGAAATTCATCTATGAAAATATGGAAATACCGATCACCTAACTTTTCATAAATAAATGGAATAGGATCCTGTGAAATAACTTCATACACTCGCTTAGCGAATTCTGATATTGGAATTGATGCATTTTCTTGTTGATAAATGCGCATCTCTCGCTGAATAAGATTCATTAAAGCGAGCTTCTTTAAATCCCTCAACACCCAGTGTAAGAATCTGTAGCGTTTTAAATAGAGCGCTTGTAATTCAATAAATTGACTCCCCAGCTCTCCTAATTCAGTCGCATGTTGCTCAATACAATCTTTATCAGCTCCAGTGGCTTTGGCGGAGGTCCAAGAATTTCCCTCAATCGCTTTCTTAAAATTCGAATAACTCTTATCCGTAATCTCCGGCTTTTTGATGAAAGATCGAATATTACCGACTGGACCCGTAGCGCCGTAATAATAAAACGCGTCTGGGTAACCTAGTCCATCAATAATCTGAATAAATGAATCAGCTACGGTTTTGACCTCTTGGAGCATGCTTTGGAGCATGGTTCGTAGTTGATTTTCTAAACGAAGAAAATCACTCACTTGAAAAAGAGCCAAATGAGGTTCAACAGGCAAAAATTTCTCCTCTAAGGAAATCTTCAAAAAACCGTGTAAACTATCTCTCATCCGATTCCAATTCCGTCCTTCAGCTACCTCTTGGTTTGCAAAAGACAAAATTAACGTACTAAGTTCTTGATCACCTGTCCGATTTACTTGATCTAAGAGTCGATTAATTAAGTCATGAATCAATCCATTCGAATCTAATAGCACTTCATATTGGTTAGGTAGATTTAATTCATCCACAAAAGAAGCGCTAAGTCGTTGTACAAAAGAATCTATAGTCATCACAGAAAACAACCCATAATCCTGAAGGATTTGTTGTAAGGTAATAGATGCTCGACCAGCTAATTCTTCTTTAGCCAACACAATACCATCATCGGCTAGTTCTGATTGAACTTTATCTAAAACAGCAAGAATATTTTCTTGGTCAGATGAAGAAGTATGGAGAAAAGTAGGATAATCTGCCATTCCTGCTAAAAAATGTAAAATTCTTTGACGCATTTCTTCAGCCGCCTTAATAGTAAAAGTCACAGCTAAGATTCGACGGAAATATCCTTTAGTTTCCACCTCACAGAGCGCCATCTTGATATACTCAATAGTCAAGGTATAGGTTTTACCTGATCCCGCTGAGGCTGAAAAGAGGGTAATTGGTTGAGGTTTCATCTAAATAATATATGTAATGCAAGATAAAATAAAAATAGGATTAATTCGGTATGCTTTTATTTCACTATCTTTGTTTCCCGTAACCAAATCAACAATTCTATCAATGTCTGGTAAAGGGAATCCCAAGAAATCCAAGTTCATTTTTGTTACGGGTGGTGTAACAAGTTCTTTAGGAAAAGGTATCATAGCCTCGTCTTTAGCCAAGCTTTTACAAGCACGAGGTCTCACCTGTACCATTCAAAAGTTTGACCCTTACATCAATATTGATCCAGGAACCCTGAATCCATATGAACATGGCGAATGCTATGTAACGAATGATGGAGCAGAAACAGATCTTGACTTAGGTCATTATGAGCGTTTTTTAAATACGCCCACCAGCCAAGCAAATAACATCACCACAGGTCGTATTTACCATAATGTAATCACTAAAGAACGTCGTGGCGATTATCTAGGTAAAACAGTACAAGTAGTACCTCATATTACCGATGAAATCAAGCGCAATATTATGCTCTTAGGTGAATCAGGTAAATTTGACATTGTCATTACAGAAATTGGTGGTTGTGTCGGAGATATCGAGTCCTTGCCCTTTATAGAAGCTGCTCGACAATTGAAATGGGATTTAGGTGAAAAAAATACTTTATTTATTCACCTGACTTTAATTCCTTATTTGGCTTCTGCTGGAGAATTAAAAACTAAACCTACTCAACATAGTGTAAAACAATTATCAGAATCAGGAATACAGCCAGATATATTAGTTTGCCGTACAGAACATCCAATTCCTCAAGAAATGAAGAAGAAGATTGGTTTATTCTGTAATGTTTCTGAGGCGGACGTAATCGAAGCACGCGATGCATCTACCATTTATGAAGTTCCTTTATTAATGAAAGAGGAACGTTTAGATAGCCGCGTTTTATACAAATTAGACATATACAATGACAAGGAATCTAATTTAAAGAATTGGACTACTTTTCTTTCCAAACTACAAAATCCTAAATTCGAAATTAACATTGGCTTAATCGGTAAATATGTAGAATTGAAAGATTCATATAAGTCCATAGCCGAAGCATTTATTCATGCTGGAGCAGCAAATGACATTAAAGTTAATTTGAATTGGATCTCCTCTGAAACAATGGATGCCGAAAATGTAGCCGAAACGCTGGCAGGTTTAGATGGGATATTAGTGGCTCCAGGATTCGGAGAAAGGGGCATTGCAGGAAAAATCAATGCAGTTAAGTATGCGCGTGAAAATAAAATTCCTTTCCTTGGTATTTGCCTGGGTATGCAATGTGCGGTTATTGAATTTGCGAGAAATGTGATGGGCTTAACGGAGGCACATTCATACGAAATGAATCCAGATAGTCCAGATCCGGTTATTAACTTAATGTTAGAACAAAAAGATATCTCTGAAAAAGGGGGTACGATGCGTTTGGGGTCCTATCCATGTAAGGTAGAAAAAGGGACTTTGGCATATAAAGTCTACGGAAAAACACTTATTCAAGAGCGTCATAGACATCGCTACGAATTTAATAACGACTACTTAGATCAATTCCATAAAGCTGGATTAATTACTTCAGGTATTAATCCGGATTCTAATTTGGTAGAGATCGTGGAAATTGAAAATCATCCTTTCTTTGTGGGTGTTCAATTCCACCCAGAATATAAATCGACGGTTGAAAGTCCGTCTCCTCTATTTGTACAATTTGTAAAGGCAGCGCATCAACATGCGGTACCATTCATTAAAAATTCAAAATAAGAAATCATGGATAGAAATTCCATCACGGGTATTGTGTTAATTATGGGTATGCTATTAGGCTACCAATATTTCTTTGCCCCTAAAGAAATACCTACAGCAACTCCGAAAGCGGTAACACAAAAAGCGATTGCTGTAACACCAAAAGATTCCTTAAAAGTAGTTGCAGTAGATTCTAGCGTTAAAAAAGAACAAGTATTTAGGCTTGAAAACAAAGATATCATTGTTAAGGTATCTTCTAAAGGCGCTAAATTACTCTCAGTTCAATTAAAGAACTATAAGAGTTATGCGAATTTTAATGCTGGAAAATCAGACGGTTTGTTTCTATACAACTCTACTAAAGATGAATTCAGTATTGAATTACCTACAGCAGCCGGAAAAATTAAAGTTTCAAATGTAGATTTCTCGGGAGTTCAAACGGGTAATAAAGTCAATTTTACAGGAACTTTAGCTAGTGGTCAATCAATTGAATCAAGTTATATCTTACCAGAATCTGGTTTCCTTTTAGATTACCAATTGAATGCTAAATCGGTGGCTTTAACAGGTGGAGATTATTTTATTCATTGGAAAGAGCAGGTTCATCAAACAGAAAAAGATATTACAGAGGAGCGTAAGGCAACCATTAATTATTTATTTACGGAAGATGAGGAGTTCGATTACCTTTCTGAGAATCCTAGTTCAGTAACGAATGAAAATTTAGACAAAAGCACTAAATGGATCAGTTTTAAAAAGAAGTATTTCCTATCTGGTCTAATTCCACAAGGCTTTATGTTCAAATCGGCGACATTAACGGCAACGCCTAATTTAGAAGATTCAGTAAACATCAAAACATTAGATGCTCAGATTGTTGCTTCAGCACAAGATTTATCTGCAGGAAAATCATCGTTCCAATTCTATTTTGGACCAAATGATTATTCGATAGTAAAAAAGGTAGACGCCCCTAATTTTGGAAAGAACGTGAAGTTAAGTTATGACTTCCTTTTGCCTATTACGAAATACATCTTCGTACCACTTTTTGATTTTTTAGAGAGCCTATTCAGTAATTACGGCTTGTTGATTATTGTATTAGTCTTAATTATCAAAACAGCCTTATTGCCATTAACGTATAAATCATACGTTTCAATGGCAAAGACGCGTATTTTAGCGCCTGAAATTGCTGCTATCAAGGAAAAGATCGGTGATGATGCTGCTCGTGTTCAACAAGAAACGATGAAGCTATATGGAGAAGTGGGGGTTAATCCGTTAAGTGGTTGTATACCTGTACTTGCCACCATGCCAGTTTTAATGGCCGTATTCATGTTGTTTCCAAACTTGATCAACTTACGCCAAGAATCTTTCTTGTGGGCAAATGATTTATCCACTTATGATTCATTCTTTAACCTGCCTTTCAGCATTCCATTCTATGGATCACATGTCAGTATGTTTTGTTTATTAATGACTGTGTCACAATTAGCTTACGGTTATTATAACAACCAGATTACACCAGATCAGCCAGGTCAACCAATCAACATGAAAATGATGGCATATATAACGCCTGTTATCTTTATGTTCGTGATGAACTCCTTCCCTGCTGGATTAAGTTTTTACTATTTCGTATCTAATTTAGTAACAATCGGTCAACAATTAGCGATTCGTAAGTTTGTGAATGAAGATAAAATCAAAGTATTGTTAGATGAGAATCGCAAGAAAATTGCGGCAGGAGGTGGTCCTAAAAAATCAAAGTTCTCACAATATCTTCAGACACAGTTGAAGACGATGGAGGAACAACAACAAAAAACAACCTCAAAGAATCCTAAGAAGAAATAAGATGTCTACTTTAAGTGCAGCCTATTTTGAAAGAGCTCAAGAATTAATTCCAGGTGGGGTTAACTCTCCTGTTCGTGCCTTTAAATCTGTAGGTGGTAATCCTGTATTTATTAAGTCGGCTAAAGGTGCCTATTTACATGATGTAGATGGAAATTCATACATTGATTTAATTGGTTCTTGGGGTCCTATGCTTTTTGGTCAAGCACATCCTGTCATTGAAGAGGCTGTACGTGGAGCATTGAGTAATGGATTTTCCTTCGGCGCACCTACCTACAACGAGGTATTAATTGCCGAAAAAATCATTTCAATGATCCCTTCGGTTGAAAAAGTGCGTTTAGTTAATTCTGGGACGGAAGCGACAATGGCTGCTATTCGTTTAGCCAGAGCCTACACTAAACGTGATAAAATTATTAAAATGGAGGGTTGTTACCACGGTCACGGCGATTCATTTTTAATTGCAGCGGGATCTGGCGTTGCTACTTTAGGCACTCCAGATAGTCCTGGGGTAACTGTTTCCACCGCAAGAGATACTTTGACGGCTGTTTACAATGACGTAGAAAGTTTAGAAAATCTGTTTAAGGCTAATCCCAAAGAGGTCGCAGCCATCATACTGGAGCCTGTAGTCGGAAACATGGGCTTAGTGATTCCTGAAGAAGGTTATTTAGCCTCCGTTCAAAAATTGTGCAAACAATATGGAGCCTTACTAATTTTTGATGAAGTAATGACAGGTTTCCGTCTTTCGGCAGCCGGATACCAAGGATTAACCGGTATTCAACCAGACCTTACTACCCTAGGTAAGATTATAGGTGGAGGACTCCCTGTAGGTGCTTATGGCGGAAAGGCCGAAATAATGAATATGATTGCACCAGCTGGACCAGTTTATCAAGCAGGAACACTGTCTGGAAATCCATTGGCGACTACGGCAGGTTTAGCGATGCTAAACCTAATCACCGAGAATCCAGATGTATATACTTCGTTAGCCGATCGTGGATTAGCACTAAAAAATGCTTTAACCAGCGATTTAAAAGAATTAGGGCTTAACTATACGATCAACCAAATCGGATCCATGTTCACCTTGTTTTTTACAGATAAAGCGGTGAATAACTTTAACGACGCGAAGACATCAGATACGGTTTTATTTGGCAAATATTTCAAAGGAATGTTAGCTAAAGGTATTTACTTACCACCATCTCAGTACGAATCTTGGTTCTTATCTGCCGCATTAGGCGATTCAGAATACGATCAAATAATAGCTGCCAGCAAAGCAACGCTTCGTTCCTTATAAGATGAAAACGCCGGCCTACAGCCTCATTATCCCTGTCTATAATCGACCACAAGAGCTGGATGAGTTATTAGCTTGCATTCAAACACAAGAATTTAGAGATTTTGAAGTGGTCGTCATCGAAGATGGCTCGACTGAAGATGCCGCCTTAATTATCGAAAAATACGCAAAGGCATTCCCTTTAGCGTATTATGTAAAAGAGAATGGAGGACAAGGTTTTGCGAGAAACTATGCATTTGAGCGAGCCAAAGGAGATTATTTCATCATTCTTGATTCAGATGCGCTCTTAGAACCCTCCTATTTAAGCGAAGTTGACAAGTCAGTTAAGGCAGAGGGATTAGATCTTTTTGGTGGACCAGATCAAGATCATCCCAGTTTTACTCCGATCCAGAAAGCCATCAGCTATTCCATGACTTCTTTCTTCACTACAGGAGGAATCAGAGGTAAAGAAAAAAACATTGGCGGACAATTTCATCCAAGGAGTTTCAATATGGGAATCTCCAGAAAAGTATACGAAGCTACAGGAGGATTTAAAATCACACGTATGGGCGAAGACATCGAATTTAGTATTCGCTGTATCTCGTTAGGCTTTAAATCTGGGCTAATTCCTAAGGCTTTCATCTACCACAAACGCAGAACAAATTTTAGGCAGTTTTACAATCAGTTGCATTTCTTCGGACGTGCTCGTATTAACGTTAGTCGATTCTTCCCTAAAGAATTGAAAGCCGTCCATTTCTTCCCTTTCTTATTTTTCAGCTATTACGTTATTACTGGAATTGCGCTGTTAGCATTGCCTATATATGGCATACTCCTCTTATCTGGAATTGTAGCCTTTAGTTTTCTGATCTTTCTAGCTGCTTTATTCAGCACAAAAAATATTGGAATAGCCTTTCTTTCCATCTTTGCAGCGAACATTCAATTATTCGCTTATGGGAAAGGCTTTGCTGAGGAAGGGTTAAAAAAATTGCTTAATAATAAAGCTGCTTAACTAAGTAGTTTTGTACGTAATCTTTCACACCCTCTTCTAGACTTGTGAAATCCTTATCATACCCTATCCTACGCAGCTTATCCATAGTAGCCTCCGTATAATATTGGTATTTATCCCGAATATCTACCGGCGTATCAATGTAATTAATTTTAGGTTCTAATCCCAAAGCCATAAAGGTTGCCTTACCTAAATCATTAAATGAGCGAGCCTTACCTGTTCCTAAATTATAAATACCTGAATTTTTGCGATGTTCCATCAAGAATACACATACATCGATTAGGTCTTTCACATAAATAAAATCACGCATTTGTTCTCCATCTCGATAATCATCTCGATGAGATTTGAAAAGCCTTAAAGAACCATTTGATTGTATTTGTTGAAAAGCATGCCAAATAACAGAGGCCATACGCCCTTTATGGTATTCATTAGGGCCGTAGACGTTGAAAAACTTTAAACCAGCAAAGAAGAAAGGTTTCTTTTCTTGCTGTAGTGCCCATATATCAAAATTATTTTTCGAATCACCGTACGGATTCAAAGGTTTTAAAGAAGAGATGGTGGCTTCGTTATCCTCATATCCGATTTCTCCCAAACCGTAAGTCGCAGCTGAACTTGCATAAACTAAAGGAATTTGATAAGCTACACATGCCTCCCACACCTTTTTAGAATAATCTACATTAAGCTCATCAAAGATTTTTGTATCAAACTCCGTCGTATCCGTCCTAGCCCCAATATGAAAAAAGAATTCAACCTCTCGATTATTTTTTTCTAACCATATAAATAGATCCTTTCGATTCACTCGAGTCATTATTGACTTTCCCTCTAAATTTTGATTCTTTTCCTTATTTGAAAAATCATCAACCGCTATGATATAACGAAATTTTAAGTCATTCAACTTTTGAATCAAACAACTACCAATAAAGCCCGCGGCACCAGTTACTATGATCATTTAAAAGGGATTTAAAGAAACAAATTTACACAGATTCCCGGAACGTTTGTTAACTTTGTACAATTATTGGAACTCTGCTATTGTTTTCCCAGAGTCCCTCCACAAAAACTGAAAACAATGGTATACGTCATCCGCAAGGAACACTTCAACGCAGCACATCGCTTATTCAATCCAGCCTGGTCAGAAGAAAAAAATCAAGCCATATTTGGACCCTGTGCTAACTATAATTGGCACGGACATAATTTTGAATTAATAGTAACTGTCAAAGGGTTACCTGATCCAGAAACGGGATTTGTTTATGATTTAAAGCAATTAGGCGATCTTATTAAGGCGGAAATTATTGACAAAGTCGATCATAAAAACCTTAATTTAGACGTAGATTTTATGTTGGGAAAATTAGCGAGTTGTGAAATACTCGTGATGGAATTTTGGAAGATACTTGACCCTAAAATTAAAGCTACTTCTACCTCTGCCACTTTGCATAAGATTCACTTAATTGAAACAAATAAGAACTCCGTTGAATACTACGGAGAATAAAAATGAAATACTTCATCCTTGCAGGGGAAAAATCAGGAGATCTTCACGGATCTAATCTTATCCAAGAGATAAAAAAATTGGATAATGAGGCCCAGATTAAGGCCTGGGGTGGAGATGCAATGAAAGCTCATGGTGCCGAGGTTATCATACACCATAACCAATTAGCGATTATGGGCATACTGGGAGTCATTCAGAATCTACAGCGTTTAAAAGGTTTGTTTAAAAGCTTTGGAGAACAAATTGAAGCCTTTCAACCAGACGCTATCATCTTTATCGATTACGGTGGATTTAATTTAAAGGCCGCTAAAATCGCGAAGAAAAAAGGGTTCCAAACACATTTCTACATTGCTCCTAAAGTTTGGGCCTGGAATAAAAGTAGAGTGGGTGAATTAAAGAAATGGATTAATCATCTTTATGTGATCTTTCCATTTGAATTAAAACTCTTTAGGGAGGCTGGAATTCCCACTGAATATGTAGGAAATCCACTTCAAGATGCCATTCATGTATTTAAACCAAATCAGTCCTTTGCATTTAAAGGTAAATCCTACATCGCCTTATTAGCTGGAAGTCGAAAACAGGAGATAAAAACCGCCTTACCCCTATTTGAACAATTAGCTAGAGCAAATCCTGAAATAAATTTTGTCATCGCTGGAATTTCAGATTGGAAAGAGCTCTACCAAACATCGATACCTGTCTTATTCGATCAAACTTATGATATCGTACAGCAAGCTGAAATTGCCATTGTTACCTCTGGAACAGCTACTTTAGAGACAGCGCTATTAAATACACCTCAAATTGTGGTGTACAAGACAGATTGGGTTTTTTATTCTTTGGCAAAAATCGTCATTCAAATCAAGTATTTATCGCTAGTCAATATCATATTAGATAAACTAGCCGTACCAGAATTAATCCAGGCCAAATTCTCTGTTGATCATATGACAGCTTGGATGAAGGAACTATTGACAAAAGGAAAAAAATATCAACAGCAAAAAGAAGACTATAAAACCCTACAAGATTTAGTGGGAAGCGCTGGTGCTTCTAAAAAAACAGCTCAATTAATTTATTCTGCTGCTTCTGCCAAGTAATTCTTAATCCAAGATTTTTGAACACCAGGTATCGTTTGGAAATAACGAGCAATATCAATTTTATCTTTATTGAAATCACCTGTTGTAAAATAAGGCTCACGTATCTTAATCTCTTTATTTATAAAATCAAATCCAATCATAATCAAAGGTACCTTAGCTCCATCTGCTATATAATAGAAACCCGTTTTCAATTCTTGAACATCTTTACGAGTTCCCTCTGGTGCTAAAACTGCATAAAATGATTCCTTAGAATTATAAATATCTACTATGGCATCTACTAAATTAGATTTAGTTCCCCTATTTACGGGATAACCTCCAAGCCAAGTAAAAATCCCTCCAAAGGGACCGTCAAACAATTCCCTCTTTCCCCAGAATAAAATAGGCATTCGCATTAATGAACGAGCACCTAATCCCACAATAAAATCTTTCCAAGTGGCATGTGGACAAACAATAACCAATGCTTTCTTTAAATCTTGAGGAACCTCTCCTACTAATTTCCAGCCTGCAAGCTTAAATAATACATCAAAAATGGGGCTACTTACTAACATAGGTATCTAAGATTTCTTGTATTTGAATAAAAGTATGTTTGGGATCAATTAAATAGGAATCAATTCCAATGGATTTAGCTGAATTAATATTAGCGAGATTATCATCAAAAAACAAGACTTGTGAAGGCTCAAAACCTTGTTCCATTAAAACACGATGATAAATTGCGGGATCAGGTTTAACCAAACCCATTTCAAATGAATAATAGACGTGGTGAAATAAACTGAACAGATTTTGGCCCGTAGGACCTAAAGGAACTTTAGTGAAACGTTCAGCATGAATAGAACTTGTATTACTCAATAGAATTAAATGATACTCCGATTGCAACGAAGCTATCCATTCATAAACACCTGGATGAAAATTCAATAATAAGGCTGAGAATGCTTCATCAAATTCAAGATCCGAAATAGTTAAATCTAGTCGTGAACGCAGAAATTCTCTAAATTCCATATCTGTCTGCTGACCTGACTCATAGGGAATCCAAAGTTGATTTTCGATGATAATGGAACCTATTTCCTCTTGATTAAAGCTTGAATATGCCGAAAATGCAGCATAGGTTTTATCTAAATCAATAGGTAACAAAACATTCCCTAAATCAAAGATAATCGCCTTGGGAACTGTCATATTATTCGACAACCTCACCCATGGCACCAAACTTATCAATACGCTGTGCGATTCGTGTAGCAGGATCCAAAGCTGTAAGTAGAGCTAGTTCTTTTCTAATTACTTCTTTTAAAGTAGCCGCTGCCTCTTCTGGATGAAGATGTGCCCCACCCAATGGCTCAGGAATTATGCCATCAATTAATTTATTGGCTAACATATCGGTGGCCGTTAATTTTAAGGCTTCAGCAGCTTGTTCTTTGTAATTCCAACTTCTCCACAGGATAGATGAACAAGACTCTGGAGAAATCACGGAATACCACGTATTTTCCATCATTAAAACTCGATCTCCAACGGCAATTCCTAAAGCACCACCAGAAGCACCTTCTCCAATGATGACACAGATCACCGGAACCTTTAACATAAACATATCCCGTATATTGCGAGCAATTGCTTCACCTTGGCCTCTTTCTTCCGCCTCTAATCCAGGAAAAGCTCCAGGAGTATCAATTAAACACACAATCGGTTTATTAAATTTCTCCGCCATTTTCATCAATCGAAGCGCCTTACGGTATCCTTCTGGATTAGGCATTCCAAAATTACGGTATTGACGTTCTTTCGTATTGCGCCCTTTTTGCTGACCAATAAACATAACAGACAATTCACCATCAATCGTTCCAAAACCACCCACCATCGCTTTATCGTCTCCTACGTTTCGATCACCATGAATCTCAATAAATTCTTCACATAGATGCTCAATGTAGTCAAATGTATAAGGTCGGTCTGGATGACGGGATAATTGAACTCGCTGCCAACGCGTCAAATTAGAAAATGTTTCCTTTTTCAATTCCAATATCTTATCAGTCAAAGATGCCACAGTAGCTGTTACATCGACATTATTCTCTAAAGCAAGCTTTCGCATTTCAATCAATTTATCCTCTAATTCTGCGATAGGCTTTTCGAATTCCAATAATGTTTTCATAAGGCATAAATTTTAATACAAAAATAAAATTAAAGCTCGAAAGTCTCCTCCTTTTGGGGTAAAATAACTTCACTAAAACCTAATCCATTCAAAATAGAAGCGAACTCCAGCATACTTTCCTCTTCTCCATGAGAAAGGAAAATCTTTTTTAGCTTACTTGGTTTCTGCTGCTTAACAAAATCCAAAAGTCCTGTCTGATCAGCATGACCAGAAAATACATCAATCTTACGAATCTGGGCATTCACTTTATACTCTCTTTCCTTCACAACAATCATATCTGTTCCAGCTAATAATTGCCGTCCAAAAGTTCCTTCCGCAGTATATCCAATCAATAAAATCGTAGCATAAGTATTCGAAATATTATCAGCTATATGTTGTTCTACTCTACCTCCAGAAATCATACCTGATGACGAAATAATGATACAAGGCTCACGGTAATCCTTAATTGCCTTACTTTCTTTCTCTGTCTGCAGAAATATCAAATTATCTACATCAAATAATTCATCATTTTCCCTGTGGAATTCTCTCGCTTCAGGATTCAAATAAGAAAGATACTTGGAATAGATCTTAGTAGAACTACGCCCCATCGGACTATCAGTAAAAACACGAACCGCAGGGAAATTACGCTCTTCTATTAGCTTATTAAGCGTATATAAGACAGCTTGGGTTCTTCCTACCGAAAAAGCAGGAATAACTAGACGACCAGGACGATCAATACAGGTTTCTTTGATCACTCTTCCCAAAGCATCCATTGGACTTTCCTTATCCTCATGAATACGGTTTCCATAGGTAGTCTCACAAATTAAATAATCCACTTCAGGGAATGGTTGAGGATCAATGTGCAAAGGATAATTCGCTCGACCTATGTCCCCACTAAAACCGATTGTTTTAGTCTCCCCTTTCTCTGTAACAGAAATCAAAACATGCGCAGCCCCTAATAGGTGACCAGCAGGCACAAATGTAATTTCTAAGCCAGGAAATACAATAAACTTACGATTGAATTGTAAGGTCACAAAATTATCCATCGCGTTCTCCACATCTCTTTGAAGATAAAGATCTCCCTTACGAAGTAGGCGATCCATTTGTTTGTGCTTCTTGCGACTATCACCTTGTGCTGCTTTTAAACGACGCAGGTGTAAACTTGCTGAATCCATCAACAATAACTCTGCTAAATCCGCCGTGGGAGGAGTGCACAGTATTTGTCCCTCATAACCCTCACGGTATAACATAGGAATGTTACCTGAGTGATCAATGTGTGCATGGGTAAGTATCACTAAATTGATTAGTGAAGCATCGAAAGGAAAAAATGATTTTTGCTCTACGGGTTCATCGAAGTCGAGCTTTCGCTCCATGTCCGTACCACAATCGATTAATATTTGATAGCCGTCTTCCAATTGCAGCAAGAACATACTTCCTGTCACTTGTCTAGCGGCTCCTAAAAAGGATAATTGCATAGAATAAAGAAAATAGGGGCTACAAGAGCCCCCTTTATCTTACAAAAATAAGAGTATTTTCTTAAATATTACTTCATAGAAGCGAATTCCGCTTGAATTTTGTCTAATTCTTCTTTCGAATTTAAACGATCAGAAATAAGCGTACGGTATTTAAATGTAACCGATTCCCCCTTCTTCAATGTTAAATTACGCTCATCCTTGCCATTGCTGAACACCTTAGCTCCTAGTGGATTCACAGCAAACAATCCATAACCTCTTGCATGCCAGTAACTTGGATAGGATACATTAGCTGGATGATCGAAAATAGTAACTGAAATAGGATGATTATCCATTTCTCCGTGCAAATTCATCCATTTAGCACGAGTACTCCAAACAGCCTCCCCTTTCACTCCTTCAGAACTCAAATAGTCACCATTTACACCCGTATTATCCATTACAGGCACTTTCGTTTCTACGCCGTGCGCATCAGTAAAAACATCCGGTTTATTAGAAGGTATTTCTAATTGACGGGCTACACGAATAGCAAACATACCATCCTTCACATCCTTAAATAAAACCTGATCAGCTATGGCTGTCAAGGTTGTAATGCGATCCACTGTTCTTGAATCAGCAGTACCAGAAAATAAATACGTTGTCTTTTCTGACAATACTTTTTGACCTTTACCATCATTATCTATCCAATCAGCCGATACGACTAATGTGCCTGATTTCGCATCTTGCTTTACAATAGAAGTGTGAACAATGGTTCCCATTTTGTGATTCTGTAAGGAGGCGATGATATTAGTAGAATTATTCCAATAGTCAAAACCATTCACATCCTCATAATTTAACCACATACCTACATGATGTGGGTGATCTACACGTTCACCAGCACGCGGAGCCATTGGATAACCACGCGTTATAGTAGTTCCTTTAGCCGAAATCAATGGAAACAAAACTGCTTTCTTTAGCACATCTTGTCCAGGAAAAAAATAAGAAGTAAATGGTTTACCTCCTATCATAACGTCCACAGATGTCTTACCATTTTTAAAACTCACTGGTAAGTTTTGTGCCACAGAAGCAAAACCATAAAGGCCTAAAAACAAAGTAAATAGCTTTTTCATAGTGCTTATTAAATAAAATTCCGAAGACCAAAAGGCCTTCGGAATTTAAAGTTACGAGATTATTTAAATATTAATAACCTGGATTTTGTGGGAATGCATCCTTACCACCTTCTACTCTATCAATTTGTGTCTGAGGAATTGGTCTCAATACATGGTGTGCTTTGATATTAGGAGCAGCCTGAGGATTATGAGCCTTAACGCGCTCAATTATATTACCCCAACGCGCTAAATCAAACCAACGAGATTGCTCTCCTAACATCTCACGCTCACGTTCATCCATAACGAAGTCAACATTCAACTGACTAGCGGTAATCTCCATAGCTTTCTCTTTTCCTGGCCAAGCTGCACGACGACGAATCACATTATAAGTCGCAACTGCATCATTAACTGCTCCTGAAAAGTACTGAGCCTCTGCTAACATTAAATAGGTATCAGCTAAACGGAAAGCAATAAAATCACGACCTCCTTCAAATTGCGTACGATCTACACGTCCACCATCAAAGTGCTTATTTATAGCTAAGAATATACGCTCATCGTAACGTGAAGGAACTAAAACCTGATATTTCTTCTTTGCTCTCTCAGCTAAAGGCATTTCATAACCAGGTAAGAAAATGGCTGTGTCACCTAAAGCAAACGTTACCGAAGGTTTAGACAAATCAAAGCTTGTAGAATAAGTACCCGGTTTATTTGATAGATAGGTGTCTTTAAATGATTTCTTGTAACGACTATCATTCTCCCTATCCTTGAATAATACATCTAATGTATACTTAGTAGGCATATAACGCTTAAATGGACGACCATTCTCTGTATCACGTTGCATACCAGGTAACACGTCATACTCCATACCAAAGAAAACGTGCGCATTATTACCACCAGCATTTGTTAATGGATCACGCGTATATTGAACTGACCAAATAACTTCGCTATTCGTTTCATTACCTTGTTTATGCACATTAGCAAAATCTGATTGTAATGTAATTCCATAATTAGAGATCACATTTTTCAAACTGGCAATTGCCTTCGAATAATCATCTCCAGCTTTAGCTGCAGAAGTAGCTTTAGTCAAATAAACACGACCTAGCAAATGCTCCGCACCCGCACGCGTAATACGTCCATATTCAGTAGAACGTGCTTTATTTTCTAAATCAGGTAAAGCTTCAGTTAAATCTTTAACAATCTGAGCATACATTTCAGCTACAGTGGCTCTTTTCGCAACCTTCGTCGGAGCTATTGTTTCAGTCGTACGTAAATCTACACCACCAAATAATTGAGTTAAAATAAAATAGTGATGTGCACGTATAAACTTAGCTTCAGCTACACGCTGTTTTTTAATAGCATCTGTTAAACCTGTTACCTTAGGAGCACGCTCAATTATGGCATTACACGTATTGATACCTTGATAAAAATCATTCCAAACTTCTGCAACTTGACCATTACGCGTATCAAAGTCAGTAGTGTACGTATTCATAAACTTCCAACTACCATCTGCTCCGTTTTGATAAGAATCCGTACCAAAAACGGTAAGGTTCATACCACGCTCGGTACCATACCAAGAACGCATAGTGGAATATGCAGCACTAGTTGCATCGTTCAAACCCTTCGCAGTATTAATGTAATCATTACCAACACGCGAAATAACCTCTTCTGTTAACAAATCATTACATGATTGAGTACCTAAAGCAACTACTCCAATCAAACTAATATTTGCTAAAACTCTTAATTTTCTAAAAATTTTAAAGCTTTTCATATCTGTACTATTTAATTAATTTGATTAAAATTTAAGATTCAAACCAAAGGTTGTTACACTTGTAGCAGGTGATACGTTCGTATTAACCTCACCACCACCAACACCCTGCTCTCCATCCACAAAAGTCTCTGGGTCAATACCTTTGTATTTTTGACGATACTCAGCTAAAATCAACGGTTGTTGAATACTAGCAAAAATACGTACACTTTGCATCTTCAACTTCTTAGCTACATTATCAGGTAAATTATAACCGATATTGATGTTACGAATCTTAAAGAATGAACCTTCAAAATAGGTTAATGCACTTCCGTTCTTAGGGAACTCTTGCGTAACAACCGGCTGAGGGAAATCATTCGTTAAGTTATTAGGCGTCCAATAATTCAAGTTTAAGTTATTATAACGACCTGCTAACTGGTTCACGTTATCATGGAAACGGCTACGAATCAATTGGCCTACACGAGCAAAAACAAAGAAAGAAAGATCAAACCCCTTGTAAGTGAAACGGTTTGTCAAACCAGCTGTAAAAGATGGAACTGCTGATCCTAAGATCTGACGGTCATCCGCATTAATCTTACCATCCTTATTGAAATCTTCTACTTTAATTTGTCCTACTCTATCTCCATACGCTTTTGCAGCATCTGCCTCCCACGGCTGCCAGATTCCAATCTTCTTATAATCAAAGAATACACTTAAAGGCTGACCGATAAAACGACCTGCACCCACATCATCCACCTTACCATTCGCTAAGGAAATGATTGATTCTCTATTACGATTAAAGATAAAATCTGATGTCCATTGGAATCCACCACGGTCAACATTTACTGTATTAATTGTTAATTCGATACCCGTATTTTGTGTCTCACCAACATTAGTTGTAAATCCACCAAAACCAATGGAATTAGGAAGAGGCTGAGGAGCTAATAAATTCGTAGTTCTAGTCACATAGTATTCAGCAGAACCAGAAACTTTACCACGGAAGAAACTAAAATCTAAAC
>JBEBDF010000042.1:0-17490 GCA_041157105.1 Bacteroidota bacterium
TACCGTTAGAGATCTTACGAACTGTGAAAGACTCACCAGCACCAGAATTTTTACGTTGGATAACTAAACCTTGGAAAACCTGGATACGCTCCTTGTTACCTTCACGAATTTTAACGTGTACGTTAACAGTGTCTCCTGCAGCGAATTCAGGATGTTCTCCTCTACGTGCTGCGTTTTCTTGCTCTACGAATTTAATTAAATCGCTCATCTGTACTAATTTTTTTGATGATAATCAGTGCTTAGCGGCCCACTTGTGCATAAGAACGTCTGATTGGGGATGCAAAGATAGTAAAAATATTTCTTTGCAAAAACATTTGTCTACTTTTTACCCTTGATAGACTGAACAAAGTCAACAATCTCAGCGCTAAGGTCTTTGGCCTGTGCGATCATCTTCACGAATGCACTACCAATAATTGCCCCAGAGGCATTCTTAGAGGCTTTTATGAAACTCTCGTGATCTGAGATACCAAAGCCAATTAAACGCGGGTTCTGCAAATTCATCGCGGCAATTCTTTCAAAATACACTTCTTGATCCGATGAAATCCCCGTTTTCGCCCCTGTGGTACTCGCCGAAGAAACCATGTAAATGAAACCTTTGGAAACCGAATCGATGTGGCGTATGCGCTCATCGTTTGTCTGAGGGGTAATTAACAAAATATTGTATAAACCGTATTTTTCAAAAATCTCGCGGTAAGACGCCTCGTACTCCACCATCGGAAGATCCGGCAAAATCAAACCATCTACTCCTACTTCCGCACATTTCGCACAGAAAGCCTCCACGCCATATTGTAAAACAGGATTAATATATCCCATTAAAAGAACAGGAACCGTAATGGTCTTGCGCATGTCTTTCAATTGCGCAAACAAATGGGCCACGCTCATTCCCTGTTCTAATGCTGCTTGATTCGAAAGCTGAATTGTTTCACCATCCGCAACCGGATCAGAATAGGGCATGCCTACTTCGATGATATCTACACCACCAGCTTGCAAGGCATTTAAAACCGTCATCGTATCCTCGAAACGAGGAAAACCAGCCGTTGTATAGACGTTTAAAACAGGTTCAGTAACATGGGCAAAAAGGGCTGAAATTCGATTCATCTTAGTCATTCAATTTTAAACGGTTTTGGTAAGTCGATAAATCCTTATCCCCTCTTCCTGATACATTTACGACCACAATTTCATTCGGTTTTGCTTGTAATCTTTCGAATACAGCCAAAGCGTGTGCCGTTTCCAATGCCGGAATAATACCCTCTAATTGAGAGCATTCCACCGCTGCTACTAAGGCCTCCTCATCTGTCACCCCATAAAAAGTGGCGCGGCCCGATTCGAACAAATGCGCGTGCATAGGTCCAATTCCCGGGTAATCTAAACCAGCAGAAATCGAATAGGGCTCGATTACCTGGCCGTCTTCGGTTTGCATCGATAAACTCTTGCTACCGTGTAAAACGCCCGGTTTTCCAAGGAAAGTGGTCGCAGCAGAATGGCCAGATTCTACTCCTAAACCAGCAGCCTCCGCAGCGATCAAGGCCGTGCGTGGCTCGTCTAAGAAATGGTAAAAAGCACCTGCGGCATTGGATCCTCCACCCACGCAAGCAATCACGTAGTCTGGATAATCACGGCCTTCTTTTTCTTGTAATTGGGTACGAATCTCTTCCGAAATCACGGATTGAAAACGTGCCACCATGTCTGGATAAGGATGTGGTCCTACCACAGATCCAATAATATAATGGGTGTCTACTGGATGATTAATCCAGTGACGCATCGCCTCGTTTGTAGCATCTTTTAGGGTTTGAGAACCCGATTTTGCCGCTACCACTTGCGCGCCCAACATGCGCATACGAGCTACGTTGGGAGCTTGTCTTTCGATGTCGATGGCGCCCATGTAGACGATGCATTCCATGCCCATCAAAGCACAAACCGTCGCTGTCGCCACGCCGTGTTGACCAGCACCTGTTTCTGCAACGATCTTGGATTTACCCAGGCGTTTGGCAACTAGGATTTGGCCTATCGTATTATTCACTTTGTGTGCACCTGTGTGACACAAGTCTTCTCTTTTCAGATAGATGTTCGTGTTGTATTTCGCAGACAAACGCTCCGCCTTGAAAAGGGGCGTAGGGCGACCCACGTAATCGGTTAATAAGGCGTGGAATTCCTCCTGAAACGACGGTTCCGCGATGATGTCTAAATAGCGGGAACGTAATTCCTCCACATTCGGGTACAACATCTCTGGAATATAGGCGCCGCCATAATTCCCGTAATACCCACGCTCATCTACATTAAATGACATATCTATTGCTGTTTTACAATTTCCTTTACTTTCTCGATATCCTTTAAACCTGGAATCAGTTCGAGTTTACTATTAAAATCCAGGGCATACAATCCTGGTAATTTCTTCGCCTCTGCTACATCCTCCGCGCTCAAACCTCCCGCTAAAAAATAGGGAATGTCCAGCTGGTAATGCGCTAACAAAGACCAATCAAAATGCTCTCCGGTTCCACCTACTTGCGCTCCTTTTTTCGTATCAAATAGATAGAAATCAGGCCTTTCCTTCAGTTTTAAATCTTCTGCTGAACCCACACTAATCGCCTTGATTACTTGCAACCCGGCGGCTTTCAATGTATCTATTTCTGTTTGCGACTCCTCGCCATGCAATTGCACGACGGAGAAACCGGCTTTTTTTGAAAGGGCAATAATGTGGTCTGTGGTTTCATTCACAAACACCCCTACTGCCTTTGTTTTCGCTGGCAAAGTAGGAATCACAAAATCAGGACCTACGTATCGGGGCGATTTAGCCACCCAAATAAATCCCATAAAGTCCGGCCCGCAAGCCGCTACCTCTTGGATATTTTGTAAATCCCGCATGCCACAGACTTTCCACTTCATGCTTATTGAATAAAGTCACTTAAGGCTTTCCCTGGGTTATCCGTTTTCATGAAGCTCTCGCCTATCAAGAATCCACGGTATCCGTAGGTTTTTAATTCTTTAATAATCTCCGGACCTGAAATACAGCTCTCGGAAACTTTCACAAACTGCGAAGGTATTTTAGTCGCCAAAACCTTCGAAGCCTCCACATTTTGCTCTGAGAAATTCTTCAGGTTTCGGTTATTTACCCCCACCACGGAGATATACTCACCTAAGGAACGATCCAACTCTTCTTGATCGTGCACCTCTAGCAAGGTTTCCATTCCTAATGAACGGGCTAGCGTGCCTAATGTTTTGATTTCCGATGTACTTAAGGCCGCCGCGATCAATAAAACCACGTCTGCACCCATGGATTTTGCCTCGATGATTTGGTATTCATCGATCATAAAGTCCTTACGCAAGATGGGCGTGTTCGGATTGGTGCGACGCGCTACTTCAAAATCAGCATAAGTTCCTCCAAAATAGGATTCATCCGTCAACACCGATAAACAGGCCGCACCCGCCTCCACATAGCCACGTGTTACGACATCCACTCCCAAACGATCATTGATGATGCCTTTGGAAGGGGATTTGCGCTTGAATTCAGCGATAACTCCCGTGGAAGCTGGCTGAACTAATGACATCGACAAGGAATGACAAGCACGCGCGAAAAATCCTTGTTTTTCGAGCTGAGCTGTCGTGGTACGCGCTTTGCAAGCGGCCACTTCCTGTCTTTTCGTTGCTATGATTTGGTCTAATATGCTCATCCTAGTCCATGATAAATTTCTTGAAAGCCTGGAACGCGCGACCGCTTTCCAAAGACTCTTTCGCTAAAGCATAACCCTCCACTAAAGAGGCTGCCTTGCCTGCCACATATAAACCCGCTCCGGCATTCGCTAAAACGGCTTGCGTTTGAGCAGGTGTGCCTTCACGTTGTAAAATCTTGTACAACATATTTGCTGAAGCCTCCGCATTCGAGCCTCCAAATAATTCCGACTGAGCCACTACCTCACACCCGATGTCGGATGGATTATAGATCGCCGCGCCTTCAGGAGTCGTCAAACGGAAAGCTGACGTTAACGAGATCTCATCGTAGCCGTCTTCCGCATACACGATCCCATATTGCTTGCCAGAATTTGCGAAAAATCCTTCGTATAAAGCAAAGGCTTCGGGCGAATAGACGCCGGAAATTTGCTTGGTTACTTTGGCTGGATTCAACAAAGGACCTAGTAAATTAAAGAAGGTCTTCATGCCTAATTCCTTGCGGATAGGACCTACGAAACGCATCGCTGGGTGGAAAAGTGGAGCGTGCAAAAAGCACATCCCGGACGTTTCCATCTTGCGCTTCAAGATCTTCGGGTCATTATTAAATTTCAAGCCTAAAAACTCTAAAACGGTGGACGATCCCACCGAAGAGGAAACGCCGTGGTTACCGTGTTTCGCGATTTTTTGTCCAGCACCTACGATGATGAAAGAGGAGGTCGTCGAAATGTTAAAGGTATCTTTCCCATCTCCACCCGTTCCACACACATCCATCGCATCAAACTCCGATAAATCCACCGTTACGGCTAAATCCAACATCGCAGCTACGAAACCTTTTAATTCATCTACTTGAATCGGATTGAACCAATACGAGGATAAAAATGCGGCAATTTGACTTGGATTAATTTCTCCTTGCCCGATGCGCAGCATAATTTCTCTCGCTTCATTTTCTGATAATGCTTCTCCCGCAACCCGTCTATTTAATATATCTTTCATTCCTATTATTTCATCCAATTTTGAATCATTTGCTTTCCATGCTGCGTTAAAAACGCCTCCGGATGGAATTGCACCCCGCGCACATCGTATTTCGCATGCGCCTCCGCTAAGACGAAACCTTTGTCATCTTGCGCTGTTACCTGTAGATCACTAGGCATGGTCGATGGAATCACCGTCCACGAGTGGTAGCGGCATACTTCGAAGCGCGCTGGAATATCTAAGAACAGGCGTTCTTTCGGATCCGTCACCACACATTCCGTCGTCACGCCGTGCAAAACTTCGCCCATATTGCTTAATTGAGAACCAAATGCCTCTGCAATCGCTTGATGACCCAGGCAGACGCCTAGAATTTTTTTGGTCGACTTATATTCTTTCAATAAATCCATCATAATCCCCGCCTCCGATGGAATTCCAGGACCCGGCGACAACAAAATATTGTCGTATTTGCCCACTTCCTCGAGTGAAATCTTATCGTTGCGAAACACATCCACCTCCGCTCCTAGATCTTTTAACAGGTAGACCAAATTGTAGACAAAGGAATCGTAATTATCTAAAACCAATACTTTCATATCCTTAGGCTAAATTTTCGGCCACCTCTAATGCTCTGCGCAAGGCGGCTAGTTTATTGTGTATTTCCTGCATCTCATTTTCCACCACGGACTTAGCGACTACGCCCATGCCCGCTTGGAAAAACAAGGTGTCTCCTTTACTTAAAAACGTACGAATCGCGATGGCATGATTAAAGTTGCCCTCGAAATCCATAAAACCGATTGCCCCACCATAAATAGCCCGGTTAGTAGGCTCTAAACGGTTGATGATCGTCATCGCATTGTGCTTTGGCGCACCACTTAAAGTTCCAGCTGGGAACGTGTCCGCCACCATTTGTAAAGGATTAACGCCCTTTTGCAAGTGTCCTGTTACTTTAGAAACTAGGTGAATCACGTGTGAGAAGAATTGTACCTCCTTGAAGGTCTCCACTTTCACATTATCGGCCGAACGACTCAAGTCGTTGCGCGCTAAGTCTACGAGCATCACGTGTTCTGCCGATTCTTTCGGATCTGCAATCAATTCCTGTGCTAATTCTGCATCACGAGCATCGTCTCCAGAACGCCTAAAAGTTCCGGCAATCGGATGAATCTCCGCGACAGACCCCTCAATTTTGATTTGCTTTTCTGGCGAGGCCCCAAAAATCCGGTATTCTTCGTAATCAAAATAGAATAAATAAGGCGATGGATTCACCGAACGAAGCGCGCGGTATACTTGGAAATCATCTCCTTCGAATTTTTGAGAAAAACGTCTGGATGGAACGATTTGGAACACATCCCCGCGTAAACAGTGCTTAATGCAAGTATTAACTATTTCTCGAGTTTGATCCTCCGTTAAATTACTCACCTCTTCTCCCTTTCGTGCGAAAGAAGCAGTCGCATAATGCGGCATGTCTAACAGGAAGGTAATCGTATCAAAAGAAGGCTCTGAACCATCGTAGCTGTGTGCGTAGAGGCTCATTTGATTATTAAAATGGTTCACCGCCACCACGTAACGGTACACATAATAACGGATCGATGGAATTTCGGATTCCGGATTTTTCGCCTGAATATCGATATCCTCGAAGTACGTAACCGCATCGTAGGAGATATGGCCAAAAAGCCCATTCGCCATCGGAGAATCCCCTTTCTCCTTCTTAAAGTCAAATCGATCCGCAAAGTTTTTCAAAGCAGCAACCGCATCGTGGCGATTGGCTAAAGTGAAATTCTCTTGCGTTCCGTCTGGAAATGTTTGGGTGACATTCGAATCCGTTAACTCGAAGCGAGCTACGGGATCAAAAGCAATGTGAGAAAACCCATGTTCCTTACCGTGGTAATCCGCAGATTCCAAGATAACCGAGTTCTTATAGTTTTTGCGAATCTTCAAAAAGATCCCAATCGGCGTGAGCGTATCAGCCAAAAGTGTTTTCCGTGAAGTTCGTATGTTTATGCTAGACATGTTTCAAAGGGCAAAATTAATAAAAAAAGGCTTACTGTCGAACAGCAAGCCTTTAGTAAACATATCATGTACACACAGCAAAACTGTTCAAGGATTATTATCCTTGCCACCAGTTTTTGTTGTATGTTGCTTTTGTCATTGTGTTGTTATTTGATACAAATGTAAAGTGAAATCTGTAAAATCAAAATTTTAACCGATCAAATCCCACAAATTTCCATATAAATCGGCGAATACGAGCACTTTACCATATTCTTCCTCGCTCGGTTCTCGCACAATCGTAATCCCCTGCTCTATCAAATTTGCATGATCTCGATCAAAATCGTCCGTGTGCAAGAACAAGAAAACGCGTCCTCCTGTTTGATTTCCTACTCTCGTTTTTTGTTCGTCCGTCGCCGCCTTCGCTAACAATAATTGGCAGGAACCCTCGCCAGAAGGCTGTACTAACACCCAACGCTTCACATCGCTAAGCACCGTGTCTTCCACTAGTGTAAAACCTAGTTTCTGTGTATACCAAGCGATGGCTTCGTCATAATCGGCTACCACGAGGGCGATGTGCATGAGGCGGTGGTTCATAACAGTGGGCAGTTTTCAGTGGACAGTCGTCAGTGGGCAGTAGTCGGTATCTGGTAGTCGGTAGTCGGTATCTAGTAGTCCGGAGGGAATGAGTCCGGAGGGTAATATTCCCCCATCTCTACACTCTACTCTATTATCTCTAATCTTGTCGGTGGTTGCGGCTTAATTTTCGTCGCGGCCTACAAAGTTAAACGGTGAGATCAGCTTCAATTCTGCCTTGATCGCATCAGAAACGGCTAATCCGTCTATGAATGCATGGAAAACAGCTTGGTCAATTTTGCCATGGTGACGCGTCAAATCCTTAAGAGCCTCGTAAGGCTTAGGGAATGCTTCGCGGCGTAATACGGTTTGGATCGCTTCCGCGATCACCACCCAGTTATCTTCTAAATCCTGCTGGATTTTGCTGTTGTTTAATTCTAATTTTCCCAAACCGCGTTGCAATGAATTTAACGAAATAATCACATGCGCTAAAGGCGTACCCACGTTACGTAAAACGGTCGAATCCGTTAAATCACGCTGCAAACGAGAGATCGGAAGCTTCGCAGACAAGAACTCGAAAAAGGCATTTGCCATCGCTAAGTTTCCTTCCGCGTTTTCGAAATCGATCGGATTCACCTTGTGAGGCATCGCCGAAGATCCGATTTCACCCGCTTTGATCTTTTGCTTGAAATAACCCATCGAGATGTATTGCCAAATATCTCTCGATAAATCAATCAAGATCGTATCTAAACGCTTCAAGCCATCGAAATAGGCTGCTAAATTATCGTAATGTTCAATCTGAGTTGTGTATTGACTACGTTTGATGCCTAAATCTGCATGTAATTTTGCCGCAAATTGTGGCCAGTTAATTTCTGGGAAGGATACTTGGTGTGCGTTGAAATTACCTGTCGCCCCACCGAACTTACCCGTGAATGGCACTTGCGCTAACAGGTCCAATTGGCGATTTAAACGCTCCACGAAAACCTTGATTTCCTTTCCTAAACGAGTAGGCGAAGCCGGTTGACCGTGTGTGTGTGCTAACAAAGGAATCTCTTTCCACTCCGTTGCATAGGCATCTAAAGTAGCTACCACTGCTTGGTAAGCCGGTAAAATCACCTCGCGATGAGCTTCTGCAATAGATAATGGAATCGCCGTGTTGTTAATATCTTGAGAAGTTAGACCAAAATGAATGAACTCCACAAAAGGGATCATATCGCCTGGAAGGGCTAACATGCGGTCTTTGATAAAATATTCGACCGCCTTCACATCGTGGTTCGTTACCTTTTCTGTCTCCTTAATCCAGTTCGCATCTGCCTCCGAAAAATTCGTGTACATGGAGCGCAATGCAGCGTAATGTTCCTTAGGGAAGCCTTTTAAGGGGGCCAAAGGAATCTCGCACAACGCAATAAAGTATTCGATTTCTACTCGCACACGGTATTGGATCAATCCAAACTCCGAGAAATAGGGAGCAAGTGCGGCAGTTTGTTTGCGGTAACGACCATCTACGGGCGAAATGGCAGTCAATAAATTTAATTCCATGCTATCTTATCAAAGCACAAAGTTACAACATTTTAAAAATTATCCGTAATTTCAACCATGCTAAGTCCTCGCTACCTCTCTGTCATACTTGCCTTTGTAATTGCCGGCGTGGCAACGGCCTTTATTTCCTTCTTACCTCACTCCGATTCTGCCACCTTATTTGTGAGTTTTATCAGTGTTCTTATTTTTGGCTCGATCTTAATTTACTTTGCTTTGGACAACTTAGTTTTCAAGGAAGTAAACGTATTATATGACCAAATAAAACAAATCAAGAAGAAGAATTTTCCCTTGATTTCTCGTAAACAATTAGTCCAAAAAGAGAACCCCATCGAACTTTTAAAGAGCGAATTAGCTGCCTACGTTACCACCACAGAAGACGAGGTAAAAGAATTAAAAAAGGCTGCAGTCTATCGCCAAGAATTTCTAGCAGACGTATCTCACGAGCTAAAAACGCCCATTTTCGCAGCCCAAGGCTTCGTTCACACCTTACTAGACAATCCAGACGAAGCACCAGAAATCAGACAAAAATTCTTAGAGAAAGCGGCAAAAAGCTTAGATGGCCTAGACGCCTTAGTCAAGGACCTGCTAACGGTATCACAAATCGAAACAGGTGCCATCAAAATTGAAAAGAAACGCATCAATTTGCGTCCGATGATCGAGGAGATATTCGAACAATTAGAGGGAAAGGCCAAAAAACGTGGCGTAAAACTCGTACTAAATTGTGCAGATGAAGCTATTGACGTAAAAGCAGATGCCCAAAAAATAGAACAAGTGTTAGTCAACCTAGTAGATAACGGCATCAAATACGGCAATCAAGACGGAAAAGTAACCGTCTACATCGAAGATCGCAAAAAGTCCTATCTAATTTCTGTCAAAGACAACGGACCAGGAATCTCGGAAAAACACCTACCTCGGCTCTTCGAACGCTTCTACCGTATCGACAAAAGCCGCACCAAACTGAGCGGCGGAACCGGCCTTGGTCTTTCCATCGTAAAACACATCGTTCAAGCCCATGGCAGCAAGATCCAGGTGGAATCGAAGGTGGATAAAGGGACTAGTTTTAGTTTTAAGCTCGAAAAAGCTATTTAGCTTTTTCGAAAGAACAAAGAACAAAGCACAAAGAACAAAGCACAAAGTTGGCATACAAAAAGGGACGCAATGCGTCCCTTTTTGTATTGATTTATGAAATATCTTATTCTTTAAAGTTTGGTTTGAAAATCAAATTCAGAAAAATATGGCGCAGACCATTCTGCATTTTTTTACCAAGAGTTTAAATTTTTTATTGTGGCTAAAAAATATGACGTAGGCCATTTTTGGCCACAATAAAAAAATTAAACCGCCCCCTCCGTCAACCTTTCCGCATTCTCCGCAATCCTCAACTGCTCAATAAAATCGGCAATTTCTCCGTCCATTACGACTGGAAGGTTGTAGACTGTTAAGCCGATGCGGTGATCGGTGACACGGCCTTGGGGGTAATTGTAGGTTCTGATTTTGTCCGAACGGTCTCCTGAACCCACCATCGACTTGCGATTTCCGGCGATTTCAGCGTTGCGTTTCGCTAATTCTATTTCATATAAACGAGAACGTAAAACGGTCATCGCTTTGTCAAAGTTCTTAATCTGAGAACGCTCATCCTGACATTGCACCACTAAACCGGATGGAATGTGGGTCACACGAACCGCTGAATAAGTGGTGTTTACGGACTGGCCACCCGCTCCAGAAGAACAGAAGGTGTCTTTACGGATGTCGTTCATGTTGATTTGAACGTCTACCTCGTCTGCTTCTGGTAATACCGCAACGGAGGCGGCAGAGGTGTGAATACGGCCGGCTGACTCGGTGGCTGGCACGCGTTGAACGCGGTGAACACCAGACTCAAACTTTAATTTAGCATATACATCTTCGCCTTGAACAGACGCGATAATTTCTTTGTAACCGCCTGCTGTGCCGTCGGTGAAATCCATGATTTGGAAGGTCCAGCCCATCTTTTCAGCGTAGCGTTGGTACATACGGAAGATATCTCCGGCAAAAATGGAAGCTTCGTCGCCGCCTGCTCCGGCACGTACTTCGAGGATACAGTCCTTTGAATCGTTCGGGTCGCGAGGAATTAACATCTCCTTTAAAACCTCTTGCATTTCTTTTTCTGCTGGAACTAATGCTTCTAATTCCGCTTTGGCCATATCACGAAAATCCTCGTCTTTTTCCGTAGCGATCACTTGTTTAGCCTCCTCGATGGAGCCTATTAAGTTTTGGTAGGCCATGTACTGGTCCACGATCTTTTGCAAATCCTTGTATTCCTTACTCAAGGTCTTGAATTTCTTCAAGTCCGACACCACTTCTGGCATCGCGATTTGTTGTTCTACTTCTAAAAATCTTTCTCGGATGGCCTCTAGCTGCTCCAGCATAACATTTTGGTTTTAAAAAACGTTGCAAAGATAGTAATTAAATCCATTGCCCTTTGTGCTCGTTTAGAATACCTTTGTATATAATTTCCAAAACGATGAAACACACCCTACTCCTTTTCGCCTTAATCGCGCTTCAAGCTTGTGATTTTTCTAAACGCATAGACACGGCAGCAGCCGTTAAGGAGATGAAGGCCAGACAAGTGAAGCGTGTTTTGCCTCAAGATATTGTCAATCAAGTGGATACATGGGGTCAAGAAATTCAATCTAAAGGTGCGGCTAAATTAGATAGTGCGACGAAGGCCTTGTCTATTTCTGTTCGAGTAGGTGCCCCCGCTGAGTTGAAATTGAGTTTTAAGGATGCCAAGATGGTTGGTATTATGGACGCCTTGGATTATTCTATTTCCCAAAAACAGGACATCCCGCCTTCCATCCAGAAAAATACCGCTGGCGATAGTTTGTACTATTTCTACCCATTGGAAACAGGTAAAATTACCGTTTTGGGATTCGCTAAGAACATCGTGATCCAAAACATGGACCGCCCCCTCATTAAATAAGGTTACGTTCGAGGATTTGATTGATTTGGAAGTTCACCTCGCGCAAATGTGGATCTGAAATTTCCTTTGAAAGTGGGTTCCCCGTAAAGAATGCCTGAACATGTTGTTGCACTAGGCCATGTAATAAACTTGGTTCTAGTTCAATAGATTGCAATAGTTCTTGGGCATGTGACCACAGATTTTGGGTCAAAACACCTGCTAAAAGCATCGCTTTGTGAATCTTTTTGCGCTCCTCTCCATTCACTAAATACATCGCATCTGTTATATCTTTTGCGAGTGCCACTAAAGTATTTTGGGTTTCTTCTACCAGCACCTCTAGGCAGATGGGCATCTGATCTAACTTAATTCGACGTCCTGATTCCAAATGCTGAACCGGGAAAAACACCCCCATTTGATTCGTGCTCACGCGCTCTGGATCGTATAAAAGATTCGCCTCAGCGAGAGAGAAAGTGCCTGAAACGAGGAGGAGTGTCGCGTATTTTGGCAATACTAATTCCTTTAAAACTTCAGGATAAGCTGATTCTGGTACACATAAGAAAAATACGGTGGCCGCGGAATCTGAGAAATCGAGGTCTTCATGGACCTTCGCGTTGTATAAATAAGAAACGACGTCTTTTGCCTTCGAGGGCTCGCGACTAAATACTTCTTGAACAGAATTTCCGGCATTTTCAAGGGCCTTTGCGATGTGCCAAGTCACATTGCCGGCTCCGATAAACGATATTTTAAAACTCATGTGGTGGTCTCCAGTTTAGCACCCACAAACGGGGCCCATTGTTGATCCAAAATTCCAGAAAAATTTCGCAAAAACATAACAAAAGACGGCCTAAATGGCTGGCGCAACAAGACCATGCCCGCTTCCTCCGGAGTCATATGACCTTTTTTGGAATTACAATACTTGCAAGCAGTGATCAAATTGTCCCAAGAGGTGCGTCCCTGACGTGATTTAGGGATCACGTGGTCCATGGTTAAGAAGTCTTTTGACCCACAGTATTGACAAGTAAAATTATCTCGTTTTAAAATATTTTGGCGATTCAACATCACTCCTTTGAACGGAAAATAGACATAGCGTTGCAAACGAATGACGGAAGGATAGGGGAAAGTTTTAGATACAGAGTGTAATTTTTCAGTAGTGGATTCGGCAACTAATTCTGCCTTATTTAAATAGACCAAAAGAAAAGCCTTGGGCATGGAACAAATCGTAAGCGCGCTGTAATCCTGGTTTAAGACTAACACTTTCTGAGCCATAGACAAACTGTTTTAATTTGCTCATCAATTTAAAAAATAATCGGCTGATTTGGAAGAGTTTATCGTTGCTTTTTTGTTAAGAATTCACGGAATTAGGTCCTATTTCGTAGATTTGCCTAAATTAAACCAATGCCCATGTCCACTTTATTGGAAAAAATCAAACAACTTTCGGCTGAATTAACTCCGGAAACGCTCGCCAATCGCCACCACCTTCACGCGAACCCTGAGCTTTCCTATCAGGAATTTCAGACGCAAGCCTACGTTTTACAACAATTAGAGCGGATGGGGATTCAGGCCAAAAAAATCGCCACTACCGGCCTCATCGCCGAAATCAAAGGTAAAAATCCAGACAAAAAAGTCGTCGCCCTTCGTGCGGACATGGATGCCTTGCCCATTGTAGAAACGAACGACGTTCCCTACAAATCCAAAAACCCAGGTGTCATGCACGCCTGCGGTCACGATGTGCATACCGCCTCCCTTTTAGGAACGGCCCACATTTTACAACAAGTACGCGACGAGTTCGAAGGCACCATCAAATTGCTATTCCAACCAGCCGAAGAAAAAGCCCCAGGAGGAGCCAGCATCATGATTCAAGAAGGTGCTTTGCAAAACCCCACACCTGCCAGCATTTATGGCCAACACGTGGCAACCAATGTCCCAGTAGGCAAAATCGGTTTCCGCGAAGGCATGTACATGGCCAGCACGGATGAATTATACATTAAAGTAATAGGCAAAGGCGGCCATGGAGCTATGCCCGATGCCTGCGTCGACCCTATTGTCATCGCATCCCACATCATCGTGGCTATGCAACAAATCATCTCAAGAAATAAGAACCCAAAACTTCCATCCGTCCTTACTTTTGGCAAAATAGAAGGCCTAGGAGCCACAAACGTCATCCCAGACGAAGTAAACATCGCCGGAACTTTCCGCGCCATGGACGAAACCTGGCGGGCAGAAGGACTAGAAAAGATGAAAAAACTGGCAGAAGGCATCGCCGACGCCATGGGTGGCCGCGCCAATTTCGAAGTTTTAAAAGGCTATCCATTCTTGCAAAACAACCCAGAACTAACACGCCGCTCTAAAGCCGCAGCCATCGAATACATGGGTGCTGATAACGTTGTTGACTTGGATTTATGGATGGCAGGCGAAGACTTTGCCTTCTACACTCATCATGTGGATGCTTGTTTCTATCGCCTAGGAGTACGCAATGAAGAAAAAGGAATAACTAGCGGGGTGCATACGCCAGGGTTTGATATTGATGAAGGCGCGCTAGCGATAGGACCTGGTTTAATGGCATGGTTAGCGATTTCAGAGTTAACTGTGTAATATTTTCAGCAGAGCCAATCGAAAATGTCGTTACACAAATATTTTCTGATTGGCTCCCCTGAAAACATTTCACACAATCAATCTCTTCTCTCCTATCTATACTCTATTATCTCTAATCTAAAAAGCGATTTTACGAAGGGGATATGCCTAAAATCATTCACCATTTACCACTTACCATTTAATATCATCTCCTCTCTATGCTTTAAATTTTTAAGAAGAGACGTAGATGAGATTTCGTTTATAATGTTAGGGTAAAAAATTATTGCGCAGCACAATTTTGACCCTAACATTATAAAGGAAACTCTAAAGGATCCGGCCATCTGAATTCATAATTCAACTCCTGGCAGATCTTATCGCCATTTACCACTTTCCCGCCTAGACAAGCTGCCGAATAATCCCAATAGCCTGCAGGAAGACCACGGCGTTTGATGTCGTTTTCTCCTACTTCGCCTTTAGTGGGGTGGATAGGGGCAACAATATTATAAATGCCCGATTCGATTTTTTCAGCGGCTAAGGCCACTAAGGCAACCACGTCATCTTTGTGTACATAATTGATAGGGCAATTAGCTCCGTCATTTCGCTTGCCGGAGAAGTACTTTCCTACAAAACGATCGCCACCCATTAGACCTGCTAAACGCAAGATCAGAGAAGGTATTTTAGAAGAAGAAACGATGGCTTCTGCTTTGGCCATCAACGAATCCTCATTAATCGCGGAGTTTTCATCGACCGTATCGGATACGTTTGAATAAACGGATGTCGAAGAAAGGAAAATGAGTTTTTTAACGCCAGAAGTGGGTAAATTATCTACCCAGGACTGCAAAATAGACAGATAAGTCTCTTCAGAATTCTTTTTACGACGTGGTGGAATCGCCCAAATTTGGATTTCCGTATCAATCATCGAAGTCCAGTTATCGGCTGGCATATCGGGCTCTGCTCTGAAATTCAACACCTTGATTTTCGGATGGGCCGCTTGCTGATGAACGCTCGAAGCTGAAACGCGGACGTCGAAATCCACTAAAGCTAATTTAAATGCCAATGGTGCGCCTACCCAACCGCCCCCGTAAATACTTATCGTCTTTTTCATATAATTTTGCACCTTTGGAACAATTGAATCGCAAAGATAGTTTAAGCGCTATGAATAAAATGTTTTTTGTGCCTTTTATCAGTATTGTGTTAGTCGCGCTAGACTACTATGTTTGGATGGCTGTCAAAACCGCTTTCAGAAACTCCCGCCAAAGCATTCAGAATACGGCGAAATATACCTTTTGGGGCTTTACCGTCTTCATCCTATTAGGAATACTTTCCTATAATGCCTTACCAATAAACGCCTGGAAAAATGAAATCCGGATCACGTTTATGGCGATCGTGATGATCTCCGTAATCACTAAACTGTTTATTATTATCTTTCTATTACTAGAAGATATCACTCGATTCTTCCGTTGGGGGACTAAAAAAGTATTAAAGAAAGATCCTAGTGCCATTTCCCGCCACGAATTCCTGTCCCAAGCCGCACTGGCTGTAGGAGCAGTGCCGGCTGCTACCTTTGCTTTTGGCATTATTTCAGGGGCCCACGATTATACGGTAGAACATATTCCCTTAAAAATCAATGGCTTGCCTTCTGCCTTCAAAGGCTTGAAAATTGCCCAAATTTCTGATATCCATACGGGTTCATTCTTCAATAAAACGGCTGTTAAAGGGGGTGTGGAGATGCTGATGCGCGAAAAAGCAGACGTCGTTTTCTTCACTGGGGATTTAGTGAATAATGAGTCCAAAGAGGTGCAGAATTACTTCGATGTTTTCAATAAGGTCAAAGCACCACTGGGTGTCTACAGCACGTTGGGAAACCACGATTACGGTGATTATGTACGTTGGAATAGCCCTGAGGCCAAAAAGCAAAACTTAAAAGACCTGATGAAAGCCCATGAATTAATGGGTTGGGATCTGTTAATGGATGAGCACCGTTTCCTAGAAGAATCAGGAGAAAAATTAGCCATTATTGGCGTCCAAAACATCGGCTTAGGTCGTTTCCCTTGGTACGGAAACCTTGAAAAAGCGCACAAAGGAACAGAAGAAGCAGCTGCTAAGTTGTTGTTATCTCATGATCCGAACCACTGGAATGCGGAAGTAACGAAGAAATTCAAAGACATCAATGTGGCGTTTGCGGGCCATACGCATGGCACCCAATTTGGCGTTAAAATAGCCGAAATGAGGTGGTCTCCAGCCCAATACGTGTACAAACAATGGGCAGGCTTATACCAAGAAGGTGAACAACAGATATATGTGAATCGGGGTTATGGCTATTTAGGTTATCCGGGGAGAGTAGGGATGCCGCCGGAGATTTCGGTCTTTACCTTATCTTAAAGCATAAAGAATAAAGCACAAAGAATAAATGAGAGTAGAGAGTATAGATAATAGAGTAGAGAGTATAGAGTAGAGATGGTGAATGCTCCTCCGGACTTCGGACTCATTCCCTCCGGACTGACTACCGACTACCGGATACTGGCTACTGAGCATAGATTATAGATAATAGAGTAGAGATGGTGAATGCTCCTCCGGACTTCGGACTCATTCCCTCCGGACTGACTACTGAATAGAGTTGAGTTTATTTAGTAAAGAGCAAAGTGCTTTTTTGAAATTGTGTTTGATTTTAGGTTTGCCTGAACCAGAAATTATTGCACAGCACAATTTGGGTTTAGGCAAAGCTAAAACATCACAATTTTGAAGATAGCATTTGCCTTTGTCTAAAAAAAAGCTAAATTTGCATCCCAATTAATTGGTTTCGTGGCCGAGTGGCTAGGCAGAGGTCTGCAAAACCTTCTACAGCGGTTCGAATCCGCTCGAAACCTCAGAAAACCTTCCAATCCGGAAGGTTTTTTTGTGTCCATACACATTATACAAAATATTCTAAAAATAGTTCAATTTTAATTTAAAGGACTTATTTTGAAAAATTCTAAATAATAATTGCGATTAAAAAAATCCAAAAATTGAGTGCAGAATTAATTGTTTCCTAAAAAATCGAATTGTAGTTTTGCGGACTGAATTAAAATGAGAAAATCTATATTTATGTGTTGCAAAAAATTAACTCTCGTTAAGTTTCTATTTTCCTTCTTATTCCTAATTGCTGCGACTACAGCAACGTTTGCACAAGATGCAGCGGAAGGTGAAACACTATTTAAAAACAACTGTGCGGCATGTCACGCATCCACAGATGAGGTATTGGTAGGTCCTGG
>JBEBDF010000043.1:0-16757 GCA_041157105.1 Bacteroidota bacterium
CTTCGAAAACAGGTATTTATGGTTTAGTGAGAGTACTGGCATCTGAGTGGTCTGGCAAGGGCGTTCGCGTGAATGCCATCGCACCTGGATTTATCGAAACGGCGATGAGTCGGACGGCGATGAATTCGGATCCGGATCGCAAACACAAGGCGATGGATCGCACGCCGATGGGGTATTTTGGGAAACCAGAAGACATCGGCTGGGCAGCGGTTTATTTAGCTTCGGATGCATCAAATTACGTAACAGGCGTCTCAATCCCGGTTGACGGTGGGAATTCAATCGGATTCTAATGAAAGGAAATTACCGCTGGGTGGTGGTCGCCCTCTTGTTTTTTGCGACGACGATTAACTATTTAGATCGCCAGGTGATCGGCTTGTTGAAGCCCACACTGGAGAAGGAATTGAACTGGTCGGAAACGGATTACAGTTTCATCGTGATGTGTTTCACGGCGTCTTATGCGCTGGGATTGTTGGCTTTTGGGAAGATCATCGATAAGATAGGGTCAAAAATGGGGTACGCCATCTCCATTGTTATCTGGTCAATCGCTGCAATGGCGCATGCTTTGGCTAAGACAACGTTTGGATTTGGCGCGGCACGCGCCGCTTTAGGAGCCGGTGAGGCGGGGAATTTCCCGGCGGCGATTAAGACAGTCGCGGAGTGGTTCCCTAAGAGAGAACGCGCCTTAGCCACAGGAATTTTTAATTCCGGCGCAAACATCGGGGCGATGGTCGCACCCATCATGGTGCCTTGGATTTTAGGAGCCTATGGCTGGCAAGAAGCTTTCATTATCACCGGTGCAATTGGATTTATTTGGTTAGCCTTGTGGTGGTGGTTTTACGAAGTACCTGCAAAACATCCTTCGGTAAGCCCGGAGGAATTAGCACACATCCAAAACGTAGAAGAGGAGGTGACAGACGTCGCACCCATCGCTTGGAGCAAGCTTTTTGGGTATCGCCAAACCTGGGTCTTCATCGTAGGTAAGTTCTTCACGGATCCCATCTGGTGGTTTTTCTTGTTTTGGTTGCCATCGTATTTCTCGACAACCTTTGCGTTAGACTTGAAAAAGCCGAGTCTTCATTTAGCAATTTTGTTTACCTGCACCTCAATCGGGAGCATAGGCGGAGGCTATATTTCAGGTTATTTCATTAAGAAAGGCTGGCCGGTATACAAGGCTCGCAAATATTCGATGTTCTTCTTCGCGCTCTGTGCGGTGCCCATTATTGGGGCTCGCTGGGCGACGGATATTTGGCAGGCTGTATTCTTGATTAGTATCGCGGCGTCTGCACACCAGGCTTGGTCTGCGAACATCTTTACGACGGTTTCAGATATGTTTCCCAAACACGCCGTTTCATCCGTCGTGGGTATCGGTGGTTTAGCTGGGTCATTAGGAGGCGTAATTTTTCCTTACATCATCGGAGTAATTTTAGATTCCTATAAGGCGGATAACGCTTTGTCTGCTGGATATAATGTTATATTTGTGGCTTGTGGCTGCGCGTATTTATTTGCGTGGTTGCTTATTCATTTCATTTCTCCTAAAATGGAGATTGTTAAATCGTAGACCTATGAAAAAATTACTAATTGCCTTATTCTCTTTTGCTAGCAGTGCCTACGCTCAGGAGCATCACCCATTAGAAGGTGCATGGGATTTAAATGTATCAATGGAAAACCGTAATGGTGGGGTGTCTACTGCACCTTCTTGGTTAGAAGTGCGTCATTCGGGACTGAAAACGTTGACAGGTCATTTTGTGGGAGACGGCGGATCTGCTCGTCCGATTGCAGAAGTATTCTACAAAGACGGACATGTTTCCTTTAAAATACCCCCTCAATGGGAGAAGGAAGAGGCATATATGTCTTTCGAAGGAGATTTGAAAGATGGAAAATTATCCGGAACGATTGTGAAACCAAACGGTAAAGCGATGGCCTTCACTGGCGTCCGCGCTCCCTCATTATGGAGATCTGCGGAACCAGTTTGGGACAAACCGATCACCTTATTCAATGGTAAAGACTTAACAGGCTGGAAAGCATTAGGGCCTAAAAACCAATGGATCGTCGAGAACGGCGTGTTAAAAAGCCCAGCTTCTGGTGCGAATCTATGCACCGAACAAAAGTTCAACGACTTTAAATTACACATAGAATTCCGCTTGCCTCCATCCAGTAATAGTGGTGTGTACTTGCGCGGCCGTTACGAGGTGCAGGTGGAAGATAGCTTTGGAAAAGAGCCCTACAGTATCTACTTAGGCGGTATTTACGGATTTATCGATCCACTTTTCCAAGCCGCAAAACCTTCAGGCGAATGGCAGACCTACGACATTACCTTAGTAGGACGTAAAGTCTCCGTTACATTAAATGGCCAAAAAGTCATCGTCGAGCAAAACATTCCCGGCATCACAGGCGGCGCGATGGATAGCGACGAAGCAGCGCCGGGTCCTATCATGATGCAAGGTGACCACGGTCCGGTTGAGTATCGAAATATTGTATTAACACCAGCGAAATAATGAAAAAAACGCTCTTAACAGAGGATTGGACCGTAGTTCTTTTAGGTTTTGTAATCATCGGAGTAGCTCTTTTAGGAGTTAAGATTCCTTCCCCCTCTTTCGGTTGGGAAACGACTTCAGAGTTATCCGAAAAAGTGCTTACCTCTGGGAATCTGTTGAAGCTCGCACAGATCTTTGTTTTCACATATGTGATCGCTCTATTGGCGGCGAGTGTTTTAGGCAAAAGTGTGACAGGCACGGCAAAAGGTTTTCCGATTGTCTTCATCATTACTTCTCTTGCTTTGGTTTTGGCAGGCAATGCCTTCTTGAAAAACTGGAACCTAGAAGCAGTGATCTTTAGCCTAACCATCGGTTTATTATTAAGCAATTTTTTCACCTTGCCGGCCTGGTTAACGGAAACGCTTTCGACTGAATTGTTCGTGAAAATTGGTTTGATCTTATTAGGTACGAGCGTGATTTTCGGGGACATTTTGAAAGCAGGATCACTCGGTTTAATTCAGGCTTTGGTGGTGGTTATTTCGGTTTGGTACTTTGCTTTTTGGATTTCCAAAAAAATGGGCATCGACGAAGAGTTCGCCATCATGATTTCCAGTGCGGTTTCAATCTGCGGAGTTTCGGCGGCGATTGCCACTTCAGGGGCCATTAAAGGAGATTCGAAAAAGCTATCCTATGTGATTTCGATTGTATTAATCACGGCTATCCCGATGATCATTTTCTTGCCATTTATGGCTCAGGCCCTAGGTCTTTCTCAAGCCGTGACGGGCGCTTGGTTAGGCGGCACGATTGATACAACCGGAGCGGTTATTGCCTCTGGAACGATGGTGGGTGAGGAGGCCTTGAAGATTTCGACGATTGTGAAATTCTCCCAAAACGTCCTTTTAGGATTCGCGGCTTTCGCGATTTCGATCTATTGGACGTTGACAAACAACCAGTCCGATACCGTGAAAGAAAGCAAGCCTACGGTGGGAATCATCTGGGAGCGCTTCCCTAAGTTCGTGTTGGGTTTCATCGCAGCCTCGTTACTTTTCTCGTTCGTGATTTCATCCGAGACAATCGATTCGGTCAAAGGCGGTTTTAAATCGTTGCAAGGTTTGTGGTTTGCTTTGGCCTTCACCAGCATCGGTTTAGAAACGAAGTTCGCTGATTTGTTCTCCAAAGAAGGTAAGAAGCCACTCTACGCTTTTTTAATAGCACAACTCTTTAATGTGTTCGTTACCTTGCTAGTGGCTTACCTATTGTTTTAACATTAAAATTAATAAAGAATACTTAGTCTATAGTTTTTATAGAATAATTTAGTATTTTTGCCAAATGAAGTATTTGTTTTTCTTTTTGTGCCCGCTCTTTTTAGCGAATAGCCAAAATCAAGTGGAGCATCAGTCACAGGTTTGGTATGGCTATTACCTTTCTTACCCCATAACTAATCAATGGTATGTTCAGGGGGAAGTGCATACTCGGCATTTCATAGATCCTTTAGTGCACCACCAAAATGCTTTTAGGGCGCATTTGCATCGAACTATTGGGGAGAATTGGGATCTTTCTGCTGGAGCCGCCCTCTTTTTGAATACCCCTAATGATCCTCTTGCTAAAGTTCGATTAGCCATTCCAGAATACCGGCCGCATTTGGATATAGCTTACAGGCATAATTGGAGTACGATTCGGATTGATCACCGCTTTCGATCAGAGATGCGTTTTAACCGAGAAACGAATGTGAGTCGTACGGAACTTACGGATGCCGTACACTTCAGTAATTACCGTCTTCGCTACCGAATTCAAGCCCTATTCCCCCTTTTCAAGCAAGTACAGGGAAAAGTGAATACGGAAATTTTGTTAAATGCAGAACAAGAAAATCCCGCAAATACGTTAGATCAACATCGAATGTTCGCCGGGTTAAGTATTCCTATTCATGCAAATTTAACTGCAGATATAGGGTATTTACACGCATTTCTGCAGCGACCGAATTTGAACTATTACGACCGAAGTATTTTAAGCATAATGGTATATCACCGTATTCCTTAAATAGCTTTTTTATGCCAATCCCATAACACAATATCCCAGCCGATCCCACCATAATCTAGGGTATCGATGACCTGGAAACCGCGCTTTTTGTGTGCTTTTAGAGATCGGTGATTTGCCTGTGCTACGTCCGTAACACAATAGGTGTATTGATCTGCGTAATGATCGCGGAAACTGCCGTAAAGTTTTTGGACCAAATCCTGTCCCCGATATTCTTTCGAAACACAAAGCTGAGCCACAATGGCATAATTTTCTACCGGCTTACCATCGAAACTACACCGTTCGATATTCTTCACAAGGTCTGCTAATAAGTCGTGGTGACGTGCGGTTTCCGGTAGAGCCACCAGGCTATAACCGACCACCTGCTCCCCATCCTTCGCGATGATACCCGGACTTGCTCTGTGAAGTAATTCTAAAAAAGGCAGATCATATTCCGCCATTAAAAACCCTTGCGATTCCGCTTCTTCCTTCGTAATATTTTTGCGCAAATTAGCTTGCTGTAAGGCTAAAACGCCCTCCATCTCCTCCTTTGATTTAACTAATTGTAGTGTAATCATGGCCGAATTTAGCTGATAGTTATCACCACTCGTCTATACCTTGTCAATGCCGGCGAGCCCGTATCGGTTCCTTCCACCACGATGTGATAGGTATCGCCTTTTTTTGCACTAGATGGAAGAGTTACCTGGAGGCGGCCTTTTACTAATGTCGCATCCGCTTTCCCTGATCCTACCTCTGGATAGGGCCAAACCTTCAGCTTCACCTCATTCCCATCTGGATCTCTCGAGGTCACATTTAGAGTTAGTTTCTCGCCTGCTTTTGCTAATACATACATTCCCTCTTTCACTGTAATCTGTGGCGCATGGTTCGCCTCTTTGTAGGGTTTTACGCACCAATCTGCGCGTGCTGCGAAGTCTTCTTGTGCGGCGATTAACCAACGGGTTTGAGAATAGCGGATGTCTAATTTACCTGTTTCTGGATTGAAATCTGCTGACTTTTCGTTGTCTTCATAACGGAACGGATTTCCTTCTGCTACTACAAATCGACCACCCCAACCCCCAAAATAGGGGTTATTCAAATTATTCAATCCCACATCCACAAGGTGCAAGAATGCTGGAGAATCTCCCTCGGAAATAAAGTCATAAGGCTTGAACGAACCCCACTGAGCGTTCGTGAGTTTTGTAGGGTCGCCGTGAATGTGCTCGTCGTCCCCAGGCTGCTTTTGGCCATCACCGTATGAGTAATACATCTGTAATAAGGGTCCGTGATTCTGAATAATCTTAGGCCCCATATACGTCCCCTCAAAATAGGGCTGCGTCGCCTTAGGCATAATGCGCTTCCACGGATAGGCAAAACTGCCAAATTGTTGGGCATTGTAAATCACTTGAACCTCTGGCCAATGTACTCCAATGTACTTTTTATAAGTCGCATCCTGATCCATGACGGTATAGATGATGGCTTTTTTCGAGACTTTATCTTTTAATTTGTCCCAGCCCGGCTTTCCCGCAAATTGCTCTTCAATCGACTTTAATGCTCTTGCAATCGTATTCGTACCTCCCCAAGCCTGCAAGTAAATGGGCTCCTGATCCTGATCAAGTAGTTTCATTTTAATCCATTCCGAGCCTTCCGTCACCTGCTCCATCTCCCCTTCGAAATCGATATTCCCCACCTTCACTAAACTGTTTAAGTAGGCAGGCGCTGGGTAGTTTTTATCGTGCAAAATCAAATTTGAATGCACTTGTGCGTAGGCCTTTAATAGGTCTTGAATCCAGTTAATACCCGGCCAGCGCAGGTCCGTTTTGGCCCCATACATTTTGCGTGTCATCTCCATTTCGGAGGTGAATTTTGTCCCTTTTCCATCACCTTTGTAATGCCACATCGAGCTTGAATAAACCAAACCTTCCAGCTGGTATTCGTTCGAATAAAGGAGCATCCGAATGAAGGTGTCTACGTCATCAATCTCGCCATCCGTGGTGACGATGGTTCTCGGAAGATGGCCTTTCGCGAATAACGACGTGCACACCAGTAGGAGGAATAAGATTTTTTTCATCTTAGGATAAATTTTAGGAAATATGAATGTCAAAGCCTTGCAATAAACCCGCTAACCCATCTTGCGAAAACTTCGCTTTCTTAATCTGATTAATACTCGGATGTATCACAAAATTAAAGGCGCTGCGGAAGTCCGCTTTGCTTAGGTTTGTCTGATCAAAAAGCGCCCCAGCCAAATCGCAATCGTCGAAAGACGCCTCTGAAAAATCAGCTTCCGTGAAGTCCACTTCGTGCAAGCTGCAGCCTGAGAACTTGGTTTTTTTACCTTTAATCTGATAGAAAGAAGATAGATTTAACACACAGGTATCAAAGCTAACTTCGAATAGAAATGGATTACACGCTTCGAATCGAAGGCCCTGCATTTTGCAGTCTTTGAAGTGAATTTTTTGGAGAGCTGCGCCGCTGAGTTTAACCAGACTTAGATTACAGGATTCAAACGTACAGTCCACAAACTGGAAGTTCTTAAAATCCTCCGATTCAAACTGACAGTTTTTGAAAACGCAATGTTCGTATTCGCCTAGGACGAGTGTGCTTTGTTTCTCGAATTTTTGATCGACGATATAAGGCTTCTCCATGCCGCAAATTACCATTTTTTCCCTATTTTGCTCCCTCTAAAACCAAACTATGAAAAAACTATTCCTACTACTTGTTCTTAGCACCACCATTTTCGCTCAACAAAAAATCGATTTAGGCACCTTAAAAGGCGGCGGCTACCAGATTTTGATGCCCGCTAAATGGAATAAAAAGCTCGTCATGTATGCGCATGGCTACCAATTTATGGGAACCCCAGCGGCGAGTGCAAATGCAGGATTAGACAAGCGCTTACAAGTGATTTTAGACCGAGGTTTTGCCATTGCCGCCTCGGATTATCCGATTCAAGGATTTGCGATGGCGGAGGGTGTAGATGCCACCGAAGAATTGCGACAAGCCTTTATTAAAAAGATGGGTCAGCCAGATTCGACTTTTATGGTGGGACACTCGATGGGCGGAGGAATTACGTTCGCGACGTTGGAGAATTTTGGCCAACATTATAACGGTGGATTACCCTTATGTCCGCTCTCTTCACGACCGTATTTACAATGCAGAAAAGAGTACGATATGTATGCTACGATGAACGGATTATTCCCGGGAATCGTGCCATCATTGAAGGACATATTCGATATCAATAGCTCTGTTGGGTTTGTATCATTTGCAACAGCTGGCCAAAGAATGGGGGAGATCAAAAAAGCCTTATTACAAAAGGATTCCGCGCTGGCCGTTGCTTTCGCGAAGCGATTTGATCTAAAATTCGATGATCTTCCTGGCGCTTTATTTTTTAATCAAAACGTGTTACGCGACATTGCTCTTAAACTAAAAGGCAATCCTTTTGATAACACGGAAACCTTGTACACGGGCTTCCCAGATAACCTAAAAGTGAATGCTTTGGCTGAACGTTTACCTGCCACTCAAGACCAAGCGAAACTTTTTGCGCGTTACGATCGCACCGGAAAAATCGACAAGCCAGTCCTATTAATGCACACGATTTACGACCAGTTAATCCCCGTTTCGTATGCCGTAACGAATATCGAAAATATGATTCACGCACAAGGACGCGATCAGTATTTCGCAGTGAAATACACGAATGGTCAGGCACATTGCCAATTTACAGACTCTCAGACAGCGAAAGCATTCGACGCGATGCGGAACTTTGTGAAGACGGGCAAGAAGCCGGCGATCGAGTTTTTACCTTAATCAAAATGGAGCTCTTCGATTTTCCTGCTGACCCTTCTCTAAACCTGCTTCCAGGCGATGGAATCGTGCACTATTATGGAAAATTAATGGCGCCTGCGGATTCTCTCGAAATGACTCAAGCCCTGCTAGATCGCATCGAATGGCGTAATGATGAAGCGGTCATTTACGGTAAACGCATCATCACGAAACGCAAGGTAGCTTGGTACGGAGATCAACCTTTCTCTTATACTTATTCGAACATTACGAAGACCGCCCTACCCTGGACTCCCGAGTTAGAATTCTTGAAAGACCTCGCCGAAAAACACTCCGGCGAAACCTACAATTCCTGTCTTTTAAATCTGTACCACGACGGCTCCGAAGGGATGGCCTGGCACAGTGATGGTGAAAAAGATCTGCGAAAAAATGGGGCGATTGCCTCGCTTAGTTTTGGGGCAGAACGTAAATTCTGCTTCAAGCACAAAAAATCCGGAGAAAAAATCGACATCTTTTTAGAGGCCGGAAGCCTACTCGTGATGAAAGGCGAAACCCAAACCCACTGGTTACACCGCTTGCCGCCTACCACGAAGGTGCATCAGCCTAGAATCAATTTGACCTTCAGAACAATCGTCACGACCAGCGCGACATAGATAGGGAAAGTAAAAAGTAACAGCGCGAAAAGCACCGAGTCATAAAAAACGGAATTCTTCGTTTTCGACGCCGCGAAAGCTCGAACTGGCATATAAAAAGGTAGGGCAAAATAATACAAGAACCCTCTTGCGAATCCGGGATGCCTCGGCACTTCGATTAAGCGCTCCATCTTCTCAAAAACAACCGCATTAAATTGAACTCGATCAGTCGCCTCTACGATGGGTGTGGGCCACGATAAGTTTTCGAACGCTAAGTGAATCCCTTTCCCGAAAGCCGTAAAACTCGAATATCCGATACCCGCAATCTGAACGATTGGAAAAATTCCTTCTGCATGAGCACTTTCTAAAATGCGGCTTGCCCCCTTTTTAAAAGGTTGCAATTCGTGTGTATTCAGGCAAATTCCCTCGATAAATATCAAAACGACTCCATTGTTGCGGAGGCAATCGACGGCCTTTTGAAAGGTGTTAGAATTTAGGTGTAGGTGTTGTTTTCCTTCTCTTTGGCGAAATACCGGAAGCATATTCAATTGCCGTAACAAAAATCCGAAAACTGGATTTCGAAACACATCCCCTCGAGCTAAGTAGTTGATTTTTCTAGGATACAAGGCACCGATAATCACGGCGTCCAAAAACGAATCCGGGTGATTGACTACTAATAGAACAGGACCTTTCGTGTTCATCAGCTCTGCATTATTCACTACGATGGACGGGCAAAAAATGCTTAGCGCAAAACGAACCAATATTTTTAATAGAAAGATCAAGGATTTTTATAATTTTAAGCACCGCAAGGTTTAAAAAATATCGCATGCAAGCAAACTTTCTCTCCGTCGTTTTAATGCCTATCGCTCTCGCAATCATCATGACGGGTTTAGGCTTATCGCTTACCATCGCAGATTTTAAACGGGTCTACGAATATCCTAAAGCGGTCATTATAGGCCTAGTAACCCAAATGATTTTGCTTCCTATCATCTGCTTTTTCATTGTCAAAGTACTGAATTTACCTGCTGAATTAGGGGTCGGTTTAATGCTGTTAGCAGCCGCTCCGGGAGGTCCTTCCGCGAATCTTTATTCACATATTGCTAAAGGTGACGTTGCCCTTAATGTAACCTTAACTGCCCTCAACAGCATTCTTTCAGTTTTATCGATTGCCTTTATCGTGAATCTTTCGATGAAGTTATTGATGCAGCAGGATGCGTACATACCCTTGCAATTCTCGAAAGTAGTAGAAGTTTGTATGATCGTGATTTTACCCGTCTCGATCGGGATGATTATTCGAAAAAAAGCACCCGCCTTCTCTGCACGATTGGAATCCCCCGTGAAAATTTTGTCGGCTATTTTCCTCGCCTTGATCATCTTTTTAGCCGGTTGGAAAGAACGCGACCACCTGATGTACGACATTCAAACAGTAGGCTTTGCCTGCCTTTTGTTTAATGTGGCCTGCCTTTCGATTGGATATTATTTACCCCGTTTATTGAATCTAGACAAGAGACAAGCCATCGCTATTGGAATGGAAATAGGCATTCACAATGGAACATTGGCCATTTTTATAGCCTTAAATGTGATTGGAAATGGAACGATGACGATTCCAGCCGTGATTTATAGCATCATCATGTTTATAACGGCGGCTATTTTTGGGTGGCTGGTGAATCTAAGGAACTAGCTTTCTTTTTTTCGATCTTTTTAATATTCCAAATATACAGCGTTTCCACCTTCGCTCTCGCCCATGGCGTCTTGCGCAAAAAGGTCAAACTTGATTTGATGCTCGGATCACTCGCAAAGCAATTAATGCGAATCTTGCGCGCCATCTCTTCCCAGCCTAATAGATCGACTAGGTCGGTTAAAATTCTCTCTAGTGTGACACCATGTAGTGGGTCGTTTGAAGGCTGAAGGCTCATGAGGATGGATTTGAAAACCAAGACGCATATTCGACATAATTATAGGCGGTGCGTTTGAAAACTTCCGCCGCATCTGGGCTCACATCTTTTAAATATTTGGCAGGATTGCCCGCATAAATCGTTCCGGCAGGAACACGAGTTCCCTGTGTCACGATGGCTCCAGCAGCAATAATACTTCCTTCTTCAATGTAGGCATTGTCCATCACAATGGCTCCCATTCCGATGAGCACATTATCTTCGATGGTGCACCCATGTACGATCGCGTTGTGGGCGATGGACACATAATTACCGATGGAAGTGACTGTTTTTTGGTAGGTGCAATGTACCACCGCACCGTCTTGAATGTTCGAATAATCGCCTATGCGAATGGAATTCACATCTCCGCGAACGACCGCATTAAACCAGATCGTGCAGTGTTTTCCGGTCTGTACATCCCCCACGATGGTGGCATTAGGTGCGACCCAATTTTCTTCTCCTAATAAGGGAGAAACTCCTTTTACTGGTAAAATTAAGCCCATTTCCCTTGCAATTTGAGTACTTTTTCGATCACATCTCTCACTGCACCACGACCCCCATTGAAAGGAGAAACGTATTTTACGACTTGGTGCAATTCAGGGATGGCATCGGCCGGACAGGTACTTAAAATGTCTGGACGAGATAGGACTTTTAAGTCAGCCATATCGTCTCCCATGTAGAGGATTTCATTTTCCTTAAGCCCTAGTTTTGCAAATAATTCCAGGTAGGTTTCTAGCTTATCTTTTCCGCCTAAACCGAAATAGATGTGTTGAAATTTCAGGTTCTCTAAGCGTTTTTTGACCCCTGGATGACTTCCCCCGGTAATGACGCACATCTGAAAATTTGCCTCGCGCGCTTTTTCAAGTGCATAGCCGTCGCGGATGTAGAAAGTCCGGAAATGTTCGCCCGTTTCGAGCACGTGAACATTGCCATCTGTCATCACCCCATCGATGTCAAAAATGAAGGCTTTTATATCCTTGAATAGGGAAAGTACGTTAGACATAGGGATTATTTTGACCCAAATATCTGAATATTTTATGTATTTTTATCCGTTTATATTTCCATTTCATCATCGAATGAATTTTACCCGCCTCTATTGCCTGCTCTTGTTAGTGCTCCCGTCGATGGGTTGGGCACAAACTGAAACCACAGTGCTAGCAGCAGGACCTTATCAATTAAAAGTCACGGGAGAAAAAATGGGTATCGACATTTGGCAAAATCCTACCGTAATTTATAAATCGGGTGTGGATAGTTTAATCCTGAAGCCTTCAGAACTCAGCTGGAATGCTAAAAAGCGTGTAGCAACGGGAAAAGACATTCGTTTAGAAACAGGTTTTCAGTCGTCTTATTGGGAAATTAAAGCGTTTGAAATAAGTCTTTACAAGGGCTTATTTTCTGTCTTAGAATCTAATTGGGTAGACAAAGGCACAAAGTCAATTGCAGGAAAGGGGGCGATTTATTTAAAAAAGAAAAATCCTAGCTATGAATTTATTTCAGTCCAGGAGGAGACGCTAGAAGAGGAATCGTGGAATGCGACCGGGATTTTTACCGTAAAGGACCTAAAAAGGGGGCTAATGACTAAAGATGAATGGTCTACAGCCCGCCTGAAGTTCGTTAAGGATAGTAAAGAGGTCGCTAGTTTTAGTGGAAAACAGATCTGGATCACTGGGGATAGTTTAGTGGAGATTCCGGAGGCAAAATGGAAAAGCAAATGGAATGAGGTAGACTCTTTAACTCACCAGCATGTTCGAGTGCAATGGTTTAAGGAGGATCAATCGATTCATTTGAAAAATTTAGAAGGGAATACATCCCAAATTCGCTTTGATGACGCGGCTCACAAGCTAAGTATCGCTGCAGATTTAGCTATCATTCGTATACCAGAAAGTAAAATAGACTTCTATCGACTTTCAGCTAAAAATATTGTGCCTGTATGGGTGGAGTCATTTGGCTATTATGATCCTGAAAGGGTGCGTCGCATTCAGCGGATGCTTCCCTATAATCCGCTACGTATTTTGTATTCGCATTTAGTAGAAAAGAAAAAATTATCAGCCACCTTAAGCGAGATTGCCTTTAATGCGAATCGATCGAAGGAAAGCATTCAGGAAGGTTTTACGGAGTTTATCCAAAATGGATTTTTAGACTACGATCCACAAACGGAATTGATTTCCTTTAGCCGACTAGGAAAGCACTACGCGAAAGTGCAATATGAGAACAAGGACTTTGATAAATTCTATGTAGAGTCCATCGCTGATTTCATTATTGGGGATTCTGCTTCTGTCACTTTTGATCTAGAGCCTAAATACTTAAAAGTGCGTGGAATCAACGAAATTATGGTTTCGGATTCTCTACGTGCAAGATTATATCCGAGCGATAATCAAGTCATTTTTAAGCAGGGGCGAGATTTTCAATTCAAAGGATTAATTTCTATCGGTAATTATCGATTCCGAGCACAGCGCTATGATTTTACCTTCGATAAATACATTATTGAGTTCCCGAAACTGGACTCGATGACTTTCCTGCCTAAATTCAAGGATGGCACGGTGGCTGCAAAAGAGGCTGGTGGTCGTTTTCGATACCAGGACGGGTACCTTATTTTAAGTCCGGAAAATGACAAAGCGGGAAGATTAGGTGTCGCCGCCTACCCTAAATTTGTTGCACCTAAAGGGGTGAGGGTGTTTTTTGATGAAAAGTGGAGACTAAACGGGGCCTACGATACTAATTTCTATTTCAAATCTGGCAGACTTGAACTAGATAGTTTAACCTTAAAGCAGCCCATATTCCCTGGAGATTTTTATTCGAAAAACAAGGTTTTCCCTCCGCTGAAAGTCACCTTGAAACTGAGAGAAGATTATACGTTTGGTTTTAATTATAAGCAGGCATCCGCCATTCCCATTTACCAGGGTAAAGCGAAGTTTTTGACGAAAGAAGATCTCGTTTTAGATAAACAAGGGCTACATTCTGTAGGCGAATTCCAAAAAGGAGACCTAAAATCAATCACTCAAAAATCGGTCTTTTATCCCGATTCTTTAAAAGCATTTAGTACTTCTACCTCGTTAGAACCCGCGAAAAATTCAAATTTTCCTGCGTTCTCTGTGGCAGAAAATTACCTGACCTGGGTACCTGATTCAGATAGTTTGTATGTAAAGCCGTCTAAAAATCGCCTGAAATTTTTTGCGAATGCAGAGGCAGAATTAGACGGCAATATCCTTATTCATGGAAATAAATTAACCGGCCAAGGTATCGTTACTCAAGGGGAATCCAATACGAAAAGTGATCAGTTTGATTTCACAAAAGAGGGTTGGATAGCAAATCCGGGCACTTTTAGACTAGGAAAGTTGCAAGGAATTTACAAGCCTGATGTCGAAGCCAGTGAGGTTAAAATCACCTCGATCATCTCTAAAAATTTAATCAAATTAAATCCTCTGAATGATAATCAATGGGTGTATTTTCCTAATTTATTTGTTCGAAGTATTTTGCCAAAAGAGACGCAAATTGATCTAAAAAATCAGACCATTAAATTAGTGGGGAATCGCTTTAAAATCATTCAAATGAATTCGGATTCAGCTCAGAAATTCGAAATACCCATCGAATCAAGCGCTGCGATTTATTCTATCAAAGAACGCTCTTTAGCGCTAGAGGGCGTTGAAAAATTCAAAATTGGTCCTGCCTTAGTGAGCCCTGCTAATGGTAAATTGGTCTTTCTAAGAGGAGGAGATTACAAGCCTTTTTCCAAGGCTCGAGCGCTATTAGACACGGTGAACAATCGACATTACCTTAAGAATTTGGATGTAAAGTCGGCTAATGTTTATGAATGGAAAGGTACAGCAGATTATTTATTAAGTCGCTCACCCGGGGACACCTTAGCCATTCCACTTAAAAACTTTGCTTTTGAGTCGAATGTCATTTCTGCACAAGCGTCCTTTAGCGAAAAGGTCCCGTTGAAGATAGGCGAATTCCAAGATTTTAAAGGGGATATTTATTTAAAGTCGACTAGTCCTAATTTGGAATTTCAGGGCTCTATTCGACCTTTATTAGGTACTTTAAAATTCAATACAGCCTGGATTCCGCTAAACAACAAAGGCGATATTCCGCGTTTGAGAGTTAGCAAGGACTTGAAGGACGAATTAGGTCGTCCTGTCACAGCAGGTATTTATGTGAATGCGAGTAATAAATTATACCCTACTTTTTTAGGACCTATGTCTGATGAAGATGATCCAGTGCTCTTTAATGCGGAGGGTGAGGTGACCGAATCGAAGACAAAATTTGAGTTGAAGGGATCGGAGACAAATATGACGCTCGACTTAGTAAAACGACGAGTGGAGGCAAAAGGTCCCGTGAGGTTCTTTTCGGATAATAAATTGGTTAAATCTCAAGGGGCGATCTCGATGTCAGTAGACTCCTTACGTCCCAGGATTAACTCTTGGTTAAGTTTACAATTTCCCATTGCACAAACAGTTTTGAAAAAAATGGGTGATCGCATATTGAAGTATAATCTGGATGAGGGCTTGCAAACGGCAGCAGCAGATGAACCAGAAGAGCGCGAGGAGTATATTAAACGAGCAGAGGCGGTTTTAGGTAAAAAAATCCCAGAGACCTTGAAGTATAGCATGGATATTGCCCATGTGGCATTGGATAAAGTGGCATCTGAATTCGCTACGATGATCAATTTCTCCACAGTTAAATGGGAGTGGTCGCCTAATTTGAGCGCTTTTTATTCGATTGGCGATTTACCTTTGGTCAATGTGGGCCCGGTGGATATTAATGCGACGGTAAAAGGATTTATGGAGGTCATTAAGAAGCCGAGCAAAGAGGAGTTTTATGGCTATTGGGAATTATCTGACGATCTTTGGTATTATTTTGCTTATTTTGACGGCGAGTTAGGGGTCTATTCTTCAGATCAATCCTTCTTAGCTTCTGTTAGAGAAGCCATGAAAACGCAGAAAAAGGGAGATATGAAGGTCGTGGAGGCCGCTTCAGAGGAGAAAGCTGCTTTCATCAAACGATTTACTTCGTATTATAAGCCTTTGATACCGGTGAAGAAAGCACCAGTGAAAAAAGAACCAACTAAAACAAAACCAGCCACGAAAGGCAAAGAAAAGAGCGGTGGATTTTAAGAGTATAACCTTTTTAAAGAACTTTTTTGATTGCTTAGACCGCTGGGGTTTGGTGCGTCGTGATCCTTTTGGGAATCCGATCGGAATGAAACGAATCATCGTATTCGTTTTAGGCTGGTTAACCTACGCGCGATTAAGTATCTACAATCGAACAGAAATCAAGGGAACAGAAAAGATTCAGGATTTACCTCGCGAAGGCGTCTTATTTTTATCGAATCACCAAACCTATTTCATGGATGTGATCTGTTTTTACCACATTTTCTTCTCCGTAAAATGGCGAATGAAAAATAGTATTCGTTTCCCTTTTTACCTGTTGGCACCGCGTTCTCGCCTATTTTATGTAGCGGCTTCCGAAACGATGAAGGAAGATGGATTTCTACCTAGGGTATTTTCATTAGCAGGGGCCATTTTAGTGAATCGCTCTTGGCGAGCACACGGTCAAGACGTTAAAAGAGAAGTAGATTTAGAAGCTCAAGAAAAAGTAATTAAAGGACTTGGCTTCGGTTGGGTGGTCAGTTTTCCACAGGGGACTACGCGTCCTTTTGCCCCTATCAGAAAGGGAACGGCGCATTTAATTAAGGCGGCTAATCCCATCGTGGTTCCCGTTCAGATCAATGGGTTCAGACGCGCCTTCGATAAGAAAGGATTCTTTCTGAAGAAGCGAAACACTACGCTGAGCGTGGAATTTAAAGACTCGATTCGCTTCAAAGAATCGGACACAATCGAAGAGATCTTACAGCGAATTTCGGACGAAACCGGTATTCCGATGGTTGATACAAATGCTAAGTAAAACCCAAGGCATTGTTATTTCCTACATGCGCT
>JBEBDF010000044.1:0-16439 GCA_041157105.1 Bacteroidota bacterium
ATCTGATTCTGCACCTTCAAATTTGATTTGACCAATGCCTTTGAAATATTCTTTTTGACCAATGATTACACTCATGATATATAATGCTTAATGATTTTGACTAGTAAAGGCCCAAAACTACATAAACATCCTATTATATACAAATAATGTTTAGCACAGATTAGCACAGCTACAAAAATCAAGAAAAATTCCTATTTTGCATAAAATAACCTTATTCAACATGCTTAAAAATCTACTAAAGCTTGTCGCGCTGACGATCATTTTGTTACCCGCGAAAGCTCAAACCTCATTTAATGCAAACAACAGATTCGAACAATTAGAGTCGACTTTGCCTACGCCTAACTCCTACCGAACCGCAAGCGGTTCCCCAGGTAAGGACTATTGGCAACAACGTGCTGATTATGACATCAAAGTCGAGCTTGATGACATCAATCGCAAGATCATTGGATCAGAAACGATCACGTATTACAATAATTCCCCAGACGATTTGCCGTATTTGTGGATTCAGTTAGACCAAAATCTATTTGAAAAGAATGCCCCAGGCAAGACAACCAAGACGGGCGAAATTAAGAATGGCATCAGCGCAAGTGCATTTCAAGAGTTGACTAACCCGAAAGATTACGGCTATAAAATCACGGCGGTAAAAGACGCAAAAGGCAATCCTTTACGTCACACGATTAATCAAACGATGATGCGTATTGACTTACCTGCCCCGTTGAAATCGGGTGCATCGGTGAGTTTTGGCATTGATTGGAATTACTTGATCACGGAATATTATGGCCGTTCTGGTTATGAGATTTTAGGTAAAGAGAACATCGCGAATTATTTCATCGCGCACTGGTTCCCACGTTTAGCCGTGTACAATGACGTGTATGGCTGGCAGCACAAGCAGTTCTTAGGTCAAGGGGAGTTCACCTTGAATTTTGGTAATTATAAAGTAGCGATCACAGCTCCTAACGACATCGTTGTAGGTGCAGGTGGCGAATTATTAAACCCAAATCAAGTAATGACAGCCACCCAATTAAAGCGTTGGGAGCAAGCAAAAACGGCGACTCGTCCTGTAGAAATCGTGACACAAGACGAAGCAATCAAGGCAGAGAAAAGTGTTCCTACGGGAAAGAAAACCTGGGTATTTAAAGCAGACAATGTACGTGACTTCGCTTTCACGGCCTCTCGTAAGTTCATTTGGGATGCAATGCAAGTAGAAGTAGAAGGTAAAAAAGTGTGGGCGATGTCGTATTATTCGAAGGAGGGAAATCCACTTTGGGGTAAGTATTCGACGATGGTGGTAGCGCACACACTTCGTTCATATTCCAAGAGAACAATAGCTTATCCGTATCCTGTAGCCATTTCTTGTCACTCTACAGCGGGTGGTGGTATGGAATATCCGATGATTTCCTTCAATGGGGGTCGTCCGGAAGCAGATGGTACGTATACGGAGAATGTGAAAAATGGCATGATCGGCGTGATTATCCACGAGGTGGGTCACAACTTCTTCCCCATGATTGTTAACTCAGACGAGCGTCAATGGTCTTGGATGGATGAGGGTTTGAACACGTTCTGCCAGTATTTAGCGGAACAAGAATGGGATCGAAACTTCCCAGCACGACGCGGAGAGGCACAAAGTATTGTTCCTTACATGCGTTTAGATTCGAAGAACCAGGTGCCTATCATGGCGAATTCGGAGAATATCATGGATTTTGGTAACAATGCATATGCCAAACCAGCTGCGGCCTTGAATATCCTTCGTGAAACGATCATGGGTCGTGAATTATTCGATTATGCATTTAAAGAATACGCACGTCGTTGGGCATTCAAACAACCATATCCAGCAGACTTCTTCCGTACCTTAGAAGATGCGTCAGGTGTTGATTTGGATTGGTTCTGGAGAGGTTGGTTCTATGGAACAGAGCCTGTGAATCAGTCGATAGAAACAGTAGAATGGTTCGGTATAGATACGCAAGATCCTGCTATCAAAAAGGCAGGAGATAAAGCAGTGGCAGAGTCTAAGGCAAAAACCATGTCAGCTATTCGTAATAAAACAGATATTAAGCGTACAGTAGTAGAAGAAAATCCAGATATGACGGACTTTTACAATACCTACGATCGTTTCGCTCCTACGGAAGCAGATAAGAAGAAATACCAAGATTACATGGCTTCTTTAAATGAAGACGAAAAGAAATTGGTTACGGAAGGCAAGAACTTCTACGTAGTGAACTTCAAGAACAAAGGAGGTTTACCAATGCCGGTGATAGTTCGCTTGAGCTATGAGGATGGTACGGATGAGGTGTTACGCTTCCCCGCGGAAGTGTGGCGTTTGAATGATGTGACGGCGAAGAAGATTATTCCTACTTCGAAAAAGGTCGTTAAGTGGACGCTAGATCCATTCTACGAAATAGCAGACATTGATACAGAAGACAACGCATTCCCTCGCGAACCAGCTCAACCTACGAAGGTTCAGTTGTTCAAGATGCAAGGTAGAACCTACAGCGGAGGACCTAACCCGATGCAAGAAGCCAAGAACGCGAAAGAGAAAGCTGGAGCAGTCACTGGATCAAAAAACAACTAAAAGAAAAGCCCCTTTTGCGAGGGGCTTTTTTTATTCTTGATCGATGAGATTCAACTTCGAGAGATCTAACTCCGTCCTTTGGTTACGACTGAAATACATTGGGAGGAATTTAAAGCCAAACTTAAAGTCTTTAATGGCATAGGAAGCTCTTGCTACGACCACACTCGAATAGACTTCATCAAAGCCAGTCAGGTAAGCGGATATTTCAGGTTGTAGGTTGACGATATCTTTTTGGGATAAACCAAAAAACGGACTGTGTTCATCAATCGGATGCACCACGGTCCAGTTCAATACTAAACTATCTACGTGGCTTCGCTCTAAGTTTAAATTAAAAAATTGGTAGCCCTTATTTTTCGTCACGATGCGTGCATTCAATTTTACCTCTGCATTCGTTAAGAGGTGATCGTCTTTGTAACAAACCAGGCGGAACATTAAGGCATATCCCTCTTTATATTTTGCATACACCATGCTCTCAGAAAAGCGAATAAAAGACCTCGGGCGTGAAAAACGACCATACAAAAGACCGGCTGCGATGGCGAACGAAAGGAAACCAATCAAGGATTCTACCGCCGCAATCCAGTTCGTTAATTCGCCTACTGGGTTTACTCGGCCATACCCAACCGTCGTAAAAGTCTGTGTGGAAAAGAAGAATAATTCCTTGATTCTCCCCCAAAAACGCACCTTCTCCACCCCTTCTAAACCGGACGGTCCCGCTAACCAATAGAGCGCCGTAAAGAAGCAATTTATCAGAAAGTAAAAGATGAAAATGATGCTTAAGAAGCGCCAACGAGGCATCGTCAGCATGCTTTGGTAACCACTCGCCCGATCCCGAACGCTGATACCAATTCGTTTGATATTAAAACTCCCGTCCTTGTTGACCATTCGGCCACCCATATCCGAGGTTCTTTCCCCAAATCCTGTGTCTTGATTTACGTTTTCGATCATAGTCAATTAAACAAACCACAATTTAAGCGATGCAATCACTAATACCAAAGCCAAAATCCATTTCACCTTCGAATTCGAGGCAATCGCCGCACCCCATCTAGCTCCTAAAAATCCGCCCAAAAGCGAGGCCCCTAACCAATAGATCACTTGCGATTGATCCAAGAGAATCCAGGATTTCAATCCAGCTAAACCTGAAACAGAATTAACGAAAATAAACAAGGCAGAAACGGCCGCCGCCTCTTTTAAAGAAGCCCAGCGAAATAGTAATAAAATGGGGCTCAAAATAATGCCTCCGCCTATGCCGATCATTCCGGAAAGTACACCGATGACGGATCCCGTGAGTATTCCTACTCCTAGGTTTAGTTTTTGCGAAGAGTCTTCATTCAAAACGACTACCATTCGAATCACCGCTAAAAACAAGCAAGCGCCCAAAATCTGTTTGTAGGTTGAATCAGCTAGCGGAATGCGTGCGCCTAAAAATGCCAGGGGGATAGACCCGAGTGCGAATGGCCAAAATAGGTTCCATTTAAAATAACCCTGGCGGTAAAAGGCGATGAAAGACATGAGTGACACGCCTAAATTCAACAGCAAGGCCGTTTGCTTCATGACAGGTGGTGCGATGGCAAACAAGGCCATCACCGCTAAATATCCACTGGCCCCTCCGTGTCCTACGGAAGCATACAAGAAGGCCATGATACCCAGCAAAATGATTAATTCCACGCTATTTTCGAAGAGCTAATTGGAAATAAATAAACATCTTTTCCCAGTCCGCCACGCGAATACGTTCTTCCTTAATTCTGGAAGCTGGTAAAGATTTAATTTTCTCAAAAAGTCGAATGTAATATTCGTAGGCTAATAAACAGCCTTTGCGAGCGACGTTTGGTAAACGGTGAATTCCGCGTAAACCCGCATCAAAGTCTAGTTGAATATCCGCTTCGATTTCTTTTTTCTCTTCATCTGTGAAGGTGTTGAAATCTATTCCTGGGAAATAAACCCTACCACGCTCATCGTAATCAGAACGGATATCGCGAAGGAAATTGATTTTTTGGAAAGCGGAACCCAGCGCACACGCATCTTCTTTTAAGGAATCGTATTGCTTTGCATCTCCATCACAGAATACACGTAAACACATAAGACCCACAACCTCTGCCGATCCATAAATGTATTTTTTGTACTCTTCGGGATTGTAATCACGCTTCGTTAAATCCAACTCCATGGAATACAAAAAGGCATCGATTAATTCGCGCTCCATCCCGAACTTGTTCACCGCCCACTGAAACGAATGAAGAATGGGATTTAGACTAATTTTCTCCTCGATTGCCCGGTAGGTATCCTCTCTAAAACGTTGCAATAAAGCGGCCTTATCATGACTATGGAAGGTATCAACAATCTCATCTGCTAAACGCACAAAACCATACACAGCATAGATGGGATCATGCACCTTTTCATCCAAGGTGCGAATTCCCAGAGAGAAAGAGGTCGAATAAGCTTTCGTTAGCAACTTACTCGAGGCCAGTGAAACCTCTAAATATAAATCCATATTATCCTTTTAATTCTTTATCGACTTCGGTCGCTACCACTATCCCCGAAATCAAGGAAGGAGGAACGCCCGGGCCTGGAACCGTTAATTGTCCTGTATAATACATATTATCCAAGTACTTATTTTTCAAAGTAGGCTTCAAAATCGCCGTCTGCATCAGCGTATTCGCTAAGCCATAGGCATTCCCCTTGTAAGCATGGTAATCTGATTTGAAATCTCGGTGCGCATACGAGCGCTTAAACACAATGGAATCGCGAATGGAAACTCCACAATGTGTCTCTAAACGATTCATCAGTTGCTCAAAATATTTCTCTCTCTGCTCTTCCGTATCCTCTAAATCCGGAGCTACAGGTATCAATAAAAAGACGTTTTCGCAACCCTCAGGTGCGACTGACGGATCTGTAACAGAGGGTGCTGAGGCATAAAAAAGTGGATCAGATGGCCAAGAAGGATCCGTATAAATTTCGTGTGAATGCACCGTAAAATCACGGTCAAAAAACAGATTATGGTGCTTTAAATTAGGTAAGCGCTTCGAAATTCCTAGATAGAAAAGTAGCGAGGAAGGAGCCATTACCCGTTTGTCCCAATAGGCTTCATCGTAATTGCGTAAACCATCACCCAGTAATTCTTCCACATGGTGGTAATCTGCACCAGCCACCACTGCATCTACCTCGATTAAGCCAGCGGCCGTTTTAACGCCGCGCACTTTTCCGTTCTTGATGTCAAAGCCCAGGACCTCCGAATTGTAGGAAAGCTTCACCCCTTTTTCTTCGGCTAAAGCCACCATCCCTTTCACGATATTGTGCATGCCGCCCATCGGATACCACGTACCTAACTTGATTTCTGCGTAATTCATTAAGGAATACATCGCTGGCGTATTCTCCGAGATCGCTCCTAAAAAGAGGATGGGGAATTCCATCAACTTCAATAAAGTGGGCGATGTAAAGAATTTGCGAATGTGCTTGTAAAATGAGGTGAATACATCGATTCGTATGGCGTCCACCAACAATTTTAAACTCAAAAATTCCGTGATTTTACGAGAGGGCTTCCAAACAAAATCCTGAATTCCCACCTTGTATTTATAAGCTGCCTGTTCCATAAAGGCATCCAGTTGGGCACCGGCACCTGATTCATAAGACTCAAAAAGAGCTTTTAAATCTGTGTAATTCGCAGGCAAATCTATTTTTTCAGAATCCGAGAGTATAACTGAATAAGAAGGATCTAATCGAACTAAATCATAATAGTCAGAAGGCTTTTTACCAAATCGGCCAAAATAGGTCTCAAAAATATCCGGCATCCAGTACCAAGAAGGACCCATGTCGAAGGTAAATCCTTCGGATTTAAACACCCGTGCTCTACCTCCAGCGTGGTCGTTTTTCTCTAAAATTTGGACTTCATATCCTTTCGATGCCAGCTCAGTGGCTGCTGAAAGACCTGAAAATCCGGCACCTATGACAATTATTTTTTTCATACTAACCTCTAATTTAACAAAAATACCAATCATTCTATTGACCAAAGGGGTAAAAAGAAAAAGCCAGATAAAATCTGACTTTTTAACTTCCTTCTGTTAACCAAAAAACTAATCAAAACCTATTATTTATTTACTTAAGCATACATATGTAAATGATTCTTCAAATCACGTCTTGCCATAAAAATCCGATTCTTAACTGTACCTATGGGTAAATCCAATTCTTCTGCGATTTCGTGGTATTTGAATCCCTCGAAATACAACATAAATGGTACTCGGTACATAGCATCAATTTTTGCTAGTGCAGATTGAATGTCTTCGCTTATAAAGGAGTTCACTGCAGTGTTTTCCTGCAGTGACTCCATTGAGTTGATGAAGTGTAAATTATCTGTTGTGTCGATGAAGGTATTGCGACGCACCATGCGTTGGTATTGCGTGATGAACGTATTCTTCATGATCGTAAATAACCAAGCTTTTAGGTTTGTCCCATCCTGGTATTTATCACGATTCGTGAAAGCCTTTACTAAAGTGTCTTGCACTAGGTCGTTTGCATCATCTCCGTCCTTCGTCAAACGAAGCGCGAAAGGGCGTAAAAACTTTGAAAAAGTGCCTATTTGGTAAGTAAACTCAAGAGCTGTCATATTGATCGTCTGTTTTGTTCAACAAATTTATAAAAAGATTAAACAAAACAAATAATTTGTTTAAAAAATTTTAAAAAAGTTTAAACAAAAAATTTTATAGCCTTGAATAGTGCATTCATCGACAGAGAAAGGGGGTTAATCGTTTAGGTCGCGGAAGATTCGGTAAAAAGGTGGATTTAGCCTATCTTTAAAACCTATTTGTCTTATGAAATACCTTTTTATTCTTCTCGCATTCCTTCCTTACACTGGCTTCTCGCAAACGAATTGCCACTGTACGCTAAAGGGCATTGTCGCCTCCAAGGAGAATAAAGAAAAAGTCCCAGGAGCATATGTTTACATCAAAGGAACAAATAAAGCCACCATATCGGACGCAAAAGGAGCTTTCGTCATCAAGGACCTTTGCCCTGGAAAATATACACTAGTTTGTCAAATGGCTAGTTTCAACCCCATCGAAACCGTCATTAATTTAGAAGATGAAAAAGAAGAAGATTTTCTGTTAAGTTCTCATGAGGAACATTTACAAGAGGTTTTCGTGCAAGGTCGAAAACAAGAAATTACTTCTCAATTAAAAAGTGAATTAAGTGCAGAGGAGCGTTCTCAGAAAGATGGTTTATCATTAGGTGAGATGTTAAAAGGTCTAACGGGAGTTCAAAGTTTGCAAACAGGAAGCTCTGTTTCGAAACCAGTCATTCATGGATTGCACTCCAGTCGCGTCATCATTTTAAATCAAGGTGTAAGGCAAGAGGGTCAAAATTGGGGTAGTGAACATGCACCAGAAATCGATCCTTTTGTTTCCAAAAACATACAAGTGATTAAAGGTCCAGGTGGGCTTCGCTACGGCGGAGATGCCATCGGGGGGATCATCATGCTAGAGCCCAATGCCTTACCTGACAGCGCTGCTCTGCATGGGTCTGTTCAAAGTATCTACTTCACAAATGGTAGACAGGGTGTTTTTTCTGGTCTATTGGAAGGAGGGATTCCGCGACATAAGGGATGGGGCTGGCGTGTGCAAGGTACATGGAAAGATGGTGGAAATGTACAAGCTGCTGATTACTACTTGAGCAATACAGGTGTGAAGGAAGAAAATGTTTCCTTGGCCCTAGGTTATAAATCAAATCTCTTTGGTACAGATGTGTTTATCAGCCGTTTCCATACCGTTATCGGTATCTACGAAGGCTCTCACATTGGAAATATTTCTGATTTAGAAAAGTCTATTGCACTGGATAGGCCGTTAAAAGTCTTTACTCCAGATAGATTTATTCGAAAAATAGATCGTCCTAATCAGGATGTTTGGCATGATATGGCCAAAATTAAAGCCTTTTATCACCTTCCTAATCAGGCAACACTTCGTGCCACAGCAGCTGTTCAATCAGATGAACGCTGGGAATTAGATGTACTTCGTGCAGGTAAAAATGTCAATACACTACGCTTTAATTTGAATACTTCTTCGGTTGAACTACTGTATGATGAGACAAATACGAATAAGCTTTGGAAAGGACAAGCTGGTTTCACATTCCTGGATCAAGGAAATATCACATCGGGCCGAAAGGTACCTAATCCCACACTTACCACGAGTCTTCTACCCAATTACTCGTTGCAAAATACCGGGATTTTTGCCATCGAGAAAAGAACAACAGAAAAATGGGAACTCGAGGCAGGCTTGCGATATGATGTAAAGGAAATCGAAACACATCGTCCGAGAAATAATTTCACACCTAACATCCTTAGAACAAAACAAGTATTTGCAGGCTTTTCGGGTAGCTTAGCGTTTAAATACCATTGGAATCAAGTGACAGAGTCATTTATCTCCATTTCGCGAGCCTTTAGAGCTCCAGGAGGAAATGAGTTATTCTCTAACGGAGTACACCATGGGGCAGGGGCCTATGAAATAGGTGATGCCAATTTAAAGGGAGAAAAGGGGACGAATCTCAGCTTATCTACTAATTTTAATCCAGAGCGCTGGGATATCGAAGTCGGTTTATATTCGAATTTCATCCAAAATTTCATCTATTTACGTCCAGAGGTACTAAATGGCAAAGCGGTTTATGCAACAACTGTGAGAGGAGTATTTCCTATTTTCACCTATCAACAAGTAGATGCACGGTTCCAAGGGGTAGATTTTCAAGCAACTTATCAAATAAGCCCACGTTTATCTCTACAACAAAAGACCAGTTTGGTCCGAGCTTTTGACACAAAAAACGATCAATTTATGGTCAACATTCCTGCCGACCGTTTTGAATACCTGATTCGATATGCTTTCCAAAAAAGAAATGCCTATGTAAGCGGAGGAATCACACAAGTGTCTAGACAAACACGTGTGGAAGCTGGTTCTGATTATGCTTCACCACCAGCTGGCTACTATTTAGTTAATTTGAATGGGGGGATTACTTTCAAAAAGATCGACGTAAACCTACGCATTTCGAATGCCCTTAATGCGGCTTATCGTGACTATTTGAATCGTTTCCGTTATTATGCGGATGATCAGGGTAGAAATATCAGCCTAAGAGTCTTGTATAATTTTTAACGGCGGAGCCAGGATTCTGGATTTTGGCGTACCGTATTTTTCCAAACCTGGAAATTAATTTCTGCCGTCCCATCTTCATCTGAAGCAACAGAACCAATTCGTTGACCCGTTCTCACGCGCGTTCCTACACTGACTGAAACATTAGCAAGCTTGCTATAAACGGTAAAATAATCTCCGTGTTGTATAGCAACCACCATATTAATGCCTGGAATATTTACAACGGATTGCACCACGCCATCATAAACGGAGTGTACGGGTGAACCAGGTGAAGTTTGAATATCGATTCCATTATTATTGATCATCACTCCCTTCAATAGCGGGTGCTTGTGAACACCGAAATGATCTGAAATAAAACCTGAAGGCACAGGAAATGGCATTCTACCCCGCAAAGCAGCAAATGAACTCGCTACTTTCGCTTCATCCGCATTCATATAATAGGTATTGCTTTCAATCTTCTTCTCTACCACTGGTGCTGGCTCAGCTTTTGGCTTCTTCACTTCTGCCACTACCGCTTTTTTCTCTTCCTTAGCTGCTTCTTTCTTTTCTGATTTAGCATCTAATTTCGTCTCAGCTACAATCTTCGTTTCCTCCCCCTTTTTTATTTCTGGTAAGGCAGGTTTTACGACCTCCACTTTCTTCACTTGACGTGCTTGACGAAGTTTACGCTCTCTTTCAATACTTTTTTGGATTTCTCGCTGTACGATTCCGGCAATTAAATTATCCAATTTCCGAACAGCTAATTTTTTACGCTCTAGCTCTGTCTTTAATTTTTTTTCTTGCTGAGTTAGAACCGTAACTACCTTATCTTCTTTTGTCTTTAACACCTCTAATTTCTTTTTCTCCCCCTCTTTCTCGACAAGCACTTTTTTCTCTTCCTGCTTTTTATAAACTACTTTTTGCTCTTGAGTCATTAAATCCTGACGCGTTTTATAGATCAAATCTGCTTGCTTTTTCCGATTGGATGAGTAGTGACGCAGGTAATCAAAACGGCGAACAAACTGTCCTAAATCATTGGATAGCAATAGGAAGCTCATCTTATTGTGGACAGATGACGTTTTTTGTGCCTCATAAATCATCAAAGCATACTGCTTCTTTAGGCGCTCTAATTTCGCCTTTAACACATCGCCCTCGTTACGTAATTTTTGTGCCTCCTCAGCTAAGATTTGTTGATTTTGCTCTAAAACCGTGATCTGCTTTTTCTGTACACCGATTTGCTCTTTCAGTACATTAAGCTTTCCTATCGACGCTTTTTTCTTCTTGGAAGTTCTGGAAATGATGGAATTGAGCTCCTTAATTTTGGATAAATTATCTTTCTTCTGCTGCTCTAAAGCTGCTTTCTTGTCAGTCTGCGCGAAAGATGAACCGCTTACAAGGAACGCAAATAAAATGAAAAAGTATTTCAAGGCTTTAATAGTTTGGCTGGTACTTTAAAGGGGAACTCCAAAGGTGTATCTAATAACTCAACTTTAGAATATTTAATCGTAATTAAGGTCTGATTCACTTGGTTTTCTTTGTTCTTCACGTCTAATGTGATTGAACTAGAGAAGGGAAAAATCGCGGAATTCAAATTCGCAAAATCCTCGTAATCCAAAGTCATTTTGTTAGATGAAGGAAGATCACTCACCGATAATTTCTTCAATTTACGATTAGGCCCCACCCAGTTATTAACCTCTACGTGCCCCTCTTGCTGTTTCACCAAGAAATTTTCATTCTCACGAACCACACGGCGGGTATTGTTTTTCTTGTAGGGTTGGTTGCCTACGATCATATTTTGAATCAGATCATAGCCTACTTTGAAACCTAAACTGGTGCTTAAGCTATCATATGTCAGATTTGTATATTCGTTATTAATCTTGTGATAAAATTGAACACGATCTTTAGTGAATAGTATCGCCGCTCCAGAAATCATCGAAACGGATATATTCGCCCAAATAATGCTATCCTTCTTCATGCGAACATCTACGATATAGGTATCTGAATTGTCTTTGGTTTTCCAAACTACTTTCGATTTCGCCTTTAAATAAGTGAAATTCAAGTCATCTGAAGCAGATTGTTGATCTATGCTTTCAACAGGAGCAGCTGGGGCAGCGACTGGAATGGAATCTGTCCGAATGCTGTCAGCCTTAGGCGTTTGAATCGTAGTGACTGTAACCTTAGGAGCGCAAGCGCCTAAAAGAAACAGCAGTACAAGACTAAACAGAGTCCGCATAGGGAGGAATTTTGGTAACAAAAATAGCTCAATTTTCGGGAATTCGTCGCAATCGAATCTTTTTATCTACAGTTTCACGAGCTGGATCTACCCGTAATGCTTCTTTCCATGCCTCGATCGCTTTGTCCACTAAATTCAAACGAAAAAGTACATCTCCGTAGTGTTCCCACAAAGTGGCAGAAACATTTTCTTTGTCTTTCAATGCAGCTTCCATTGCTACACGCGCTTCAGGATAGCGTTTAAGTTCATACAATACCCAAGCACGGGTATCTAAATAGGTTCCGTTTTTGGGATGGTCTTTGACCAACCGCGCGGATAACGAATCCGCTAGCGCTAATTTTTCTTTTCTGATCGACAAGAAATAACTGTAATTATTTAACACATGATCGTCTTTTGGGTTTGCAGCAAGCGCTTTCTCAAAAGCCGCATCTGATGCGGAATTATTTCCTAAAGCTTGGTAAGCATCTCCTAATATAGGATACGCCCAAGGAGCCATCCGGGGGTAGTTTTCCAAAGCCTCTAAAGCATGTTCCACCACCGCTTCTTTTCTGTTTAATTCCCAATCTAATTGAATAATTCGTACCCAAAGTTCCTCTTGAACAGGCCCTAAATCAGCTGCTTTCAAATAATACGAATTTTTCTCTGCCGCCTCTTTGCTTTCATCACCCTTAAACAAAAAAACGAACTGCTTCACCCGGATCATATCCGGTTCATTATCGAAGCGGTGGTCATCGTAAGCTAAGAGATTTTCAAAACAGGTGAGCGCTTTATTGTATTCCTTGTTGGCTAATAGTAGGTCTCCATATAAAAGACCATAATCGAAGGAATAGGGTGATAAAAGATGTGCTTTTTCTGCATTTGAACGAGCAGAGGTGAGTTGTTTGTCAGCGAGGTAGCTTTTGGCCAAATAATAAAAGACCGCCGGCTCCTGTGTCTGAATCTTGGCTAGTTTTTCAAAAACCAAGATCGCATCACCAAAATCCTCCTTCATGTAGTGCTTCATCCCCTCGACTAATAGTGCTTCGGACTGCACTTCTAATGGAGATTTAGTCTGTGATTTCGTCTGCGCATTTAGCTGCAAAAACCCACAAAGCAACAAGAATAAGCACGTGAGTTTCCGCATTATTTTAGGCTACTGTTACATTCACAAACAAACTAGACTCCTCAAAGGTAATTTCAGTCGAAGCCGAATCCACCCATTCTAAACTCAATGCTTGCACCTCTTGCGAAATGTAGCCCTTAAATTCATTCAAGCTGGCTGTCCATTCGTCATCCGAACGCTGCACTTGGATATTTATTTTATCGGTCACATCGAAACCAGAATCTTTACGCAGGTTTTGGATACGATTCACAAATTCACGTGCATTTCCTTCGCGCATTAATTCCGGCGTCAAGGTATTGTCTAAAGCAATCGTTAATCCACCTTCACTCGCCGTTAAATATCCTGGCATATCCTCCGTTAAGATTTCGATATCCGCTAGGGCAATTTCAAATCCTTGAATTTTCGCTGAACCAGCTGACTCGATAGCCGCTAAATCTTCTGAAGACATGCCCATAATCGCCTCCGCGACTACTTTCATATCTTTCCCAAACTTAGGTCCTAAGGCCTTGAAATTAGGCTTCACTTTCTTGTTCAATACTCCAGAAGCGTCGTTCAAATAATTGACCTCCTTCACGTTCACCTCTGATTTGATCAGATCTTCCACGCGACGGATTTGGTCTCTTACCGACTCTTGCAATACCGGTACTAATACTTGTGCTAAGGGCTGACGCACTTTCAAACGGTGCACCTTACGAATCGAGTGAACCAGCGAGCAAATACCTTGCGCTAATTCCATCGAAGTTTCTAAAGCCGGATTTTGAAGGCTCGGATTTACCTTCGCAAAATGCGTCAAGTGAACCGATTCTTTGCCCGTCAAATTCTTGTACAACCACTCCCCATAGAATGGCGCGATAGGCGACATTAATTGCGCCACCGTCTCTAAACAGTGGTATAAAGTCTCATAAGCCGCTTGTTTATCCGCGTTGATCGCCTGATTCGCCGTTTCCGGATTCCAGAAGCGTCGGCGTGACAAGCGAACATACCAGTTAGACAAGTGATCACATACGAAATCTTGGATGGCACGACCTGCTTTCGTAGGCTCATACGTCTCAAATGACTCGTCCACCTCCGCGATCAAATTCATTAATTTAGAAAGTATCCAACGGTCTAATTCCGTCAAATCTTCCTCTTTAATGCCTGCCGGAACGAATCCATCCAGGTTCGCATACATCGCGAAGAAACTATAGGTATTGGTCAGGGTGCCAAAGAACTTATTACGCACCTCCGTAATCCCAGCTAAATCAAATTTCAAGTTATCCCAAGGCTGCGCATTGGTGATCATATACCAGCGCGTGGGATCCGCTCCATAACTCTTCAATGTTTCGAAGGGATCAATAGCGTTGCCTAATCGCTTAGACATTTTGTTTCCATTTTTATCTAGCACTAATCCTGTTGAAACGACATTCTTAAATGCCACAGAATCCTCCACCATGCTCGAAATAGCGTGCAAAGTAAAGAACCATCCCCGCGTTTGATCCACCCCTTCTGAGATGAAATCCGCCGGATAACTTTTCTTAAATATCTCTTGATTTTCAAATGGATAGTGCCACTGTGCAAATGGCATCGCACCCGAATCGAACCAAACGTCAATCAAATCCAATTCACGTGTCAACACATTTCCTGTCACAGAAAGCAAGAACACTTCATCTACAAATGGACGGTGCAAATCAGCCTCTCCAGCCGCTAAAGCCTGTAAAAAGGCAGCATTACCTTTCGTCTGAACACCTGTCAAAGCCCCTGAAGCCTGCGCCTTTTCGATCTCCTCTTTCAATTGCGCTAAAGAACCGATGCAGATTTCTTCTGATCCATCTTCCGTCCGCCAGATAGGCAACGGAGTTCCCCAATAGCGCGAACGAGACAAGTTCCAATCCACTAAGTTCTCTAACCAGTTTCCGAAACGACCCGTTCCTGTGGATTCTGGTTTCCACTGAATGGTCTTATTTAAGGCAATTAATTTATCTTTCACCGCCGTCGTCTTGATGAACCAAGAGTCCAATGGATAGTATAAAACGGGCTTATCCGTTCTCCAGCAGTGTGGATACGGGTGATCAAATTTCTGTACGTTGAAAGCCTTGTTCTCCGTCTTCAATTGAATCGCAATGCGCTCGTCCACGGACAGGTACTTATCGCGACCTTGCTTCATGCGCTCTGCTTCTTTCTCTTTGTCGGTTAAATACGCTTCTTTTACGGGTTCCAAAGCATAGTCTGTCACCTGCGCCACAAAACGCCCTTGGCGATTCACTAATGGCACTTCTTTACCGTTTTCGTCTGTAACTAAAAGGGCTGGAATGTTATTTTGAGCAGCTACTCTAAAGTCATCTGCTCCAAAAGTCGGTGCCGTATGCACCATTCCCGTTCCATCCTCTGTGGTCACAAAGTCTCCTAAAATTACACGGAAAGCAGGTGCAGATGGTTGTACATATGGCATCAACTGCTCGTATTCAACTCCATCTATATCAGAACCTTTACAGGTGGCAACGATCTGATATGGGATAGCTTGTGGCTTTTTCTCAGCTGCTTCATAAGCGGCGAAATCGCCGTTTTCGGCAGCTGCCTGGAAGTAATTTTTGACTAAGTCTTTGGCCAAAACAACATGAACCGGAACATAAGTATACGGATTAAAGGTCTTCACTAACACATAGGAAATATTCTTTCCTGCCGTCAAGGCCGTATTCGAAGGCAAGGTCCAAGGCGTCGTCGTCCAAGCCAATAAATAGACCGGCGCATCGCCTGAGGCCTTAAATAAGAACTCAGATTTCGCATTCTTGATTGCCTTAAACTGCGCCGTTAAGGACGTATCCTTCACATCACGGTAGCAACCCGGCTGATTTAATTCGTGGGACGATAAACCTGTTCCGGCTGCCGGAGAATAGGGCTGAATCGTGTATCCTTTGTATAATAATCCTTGGTCGTACAGACGCTTCAATAAGTTCCAAACACTCTCAATATAATTCGCTTGGTAGGTTACATAAGGATTTTCTAAATCCACCCAGTAGCCCATTTTCTCTGTCAAATTATTCCACTGATCCGTGAATTTCATCACCGTCTCGCGGCACTTTTTATTGTATTCTTCGACCGAAATCGTCTTGCCAATATCTTCTTTCGTAATGCCTAATTCCTTCTCTACCTGCAATTCCACCGGTAAACCGTGTGTATCCCAGCCCCCTTTACGCTTCACCTGTTTGCCTTTCAAAGTTTGGTAACGGCAGAAAATATCCTTAATCGCCCGTGCCATCACGTGGTGAATACCTGGCGTTCCATTCGCAGAAGGAGGTCCTTCAAAAAACGTAAACGTAGGCTGTCCCTCTCTAGTGGAGATGGATTTTTCAAAGATGTTATTCGCGTTCCAGAAATCTAGAATTTCATCTGCCAAAACGGCGTAATCTAAATTTTTGTATTCCTTAAAGCTCACAGACGTGTGGGGTTAAATTGAAAAAATCG
>JBEBDF010000045.1:0-16396 GCA_041157105.1 Bacteroidota bacterium
AGTGAATTAAGCTTTGAATATTCGTTTTTTATGCTCTCAACGATAGGCATCAACGCTTTAATGTCGCGCTCTGATTTCGTGCCAAATATTTTCGTTACCGATTTACTGATGAATGAAATCATTATAATAATCTGTGCTTTCTAGGCGTTTGTAAAAATGAACAGGCAATTTACCAATTTGAAATTTTATCCTTACTATAATCGATAAATTAATCCAAAAAAAGGTAAGAATTCCCCCAAAATTAGTTGATTTGTAAATTAATCTCTTTAACAAAATGTCTAACGTTCCAGTTCCACCGCGCAGAGCTCCTCGCAAGAAACTTAAAATGCCTCTTTTTGGAGGTATGGGTGGTGGTGCATCAGCGAATAAGGATGATTTTTTTGGCAAAAACTTCGGTTCTATTCTGATCGCTATGACTGGGATGGCCTTCGCAGTACAAATTTTCCTACCGGATCTTTGGTCCCAAAAAGTCTATAATGACGCTGATGAAATAACCGAAATGGCCTGGAATGGATCTATTCGAAAGAAATATACAGACGCAAAATACAAGAGTGATATTCATTATTATATAGTCATAAAAGGGAAGAAGGGCGAGAAGCAGATGGTCGATCTAGTCGATGCGGATCCAGTTTTCTTCGATCAACTAGCTGTCCCTCAAAGAGTAACAAAAGCAGCCAATTCACTAGATGTTCATGTTCAACGTTTCTCAAAGCCTGACACGACTTTGCGAATTAAATTCCTAAAATGATATGCCAGTTTGGAATTCCACCCATGTCGGTCATTTGTTAGCTAGGACACTCTTCGGATATTCTAAGAATGACCTATCTGTAGCCCAAGGTTACGGCACTTATTCGGATTTAATCGATTTAGCCCTTCTAAAAGATACACCTGCACCAGCTGCTCCCAATACCTGGGTAACCACGGTGCCAGCAGCCGCACAGAATACATCCGGTCAAACAGGCACCTGGTACCGAGAATTCAACTATTGGTGGTTTAATCTGATGCATAAAGAGGGCTTGAATATGCGAGAGAAAATGGTGCTGTTCTACCATAATCATTTTGCGAACGAACGGGATAAAGTGCAATACCCCCAACACATGTACGCTCAGAATGCCTTGTTTAGAAAATATGCCTTTGGTAATTTCAAGCAGTTAGTAAAAGAGGTTGCGATCGATCCCGCAATGCTAATCTATTTAGACGGAAATAATTCCCGGGGTGCCACGCCGAATGAAAATTTTGCTCGTGAGCTACTCGAGTTATTTACAATGGGCATCGGTAATTATTCAGAAACAGACGTAAAACAATCGGCTAAGGTGCTTTCTGGATGGCAGGTGAATGGATTGACAGCAAATTTTGTATCTACTCGCTGGTATACAGAGGCTTCCGTAACGGTTCTGGGCAAAACAGCGAAATTTGATGTGAATAGTTTGGTTGATCACATCTTCGAGCAGAAAGCGACAGCGGAATTCATCTGCCGAAAACTCTACAAAGAATTTGTCTACTACAAACCGAATGAAGCATTTGTCACCCAGATGGCGGATGTATTCAGGTCGAATAAGTATGAAATGAAGCCTTTACTGAGGTTTTTGTTCAACTCGGAAGAGTTCTATAAGGCCGCCTACCTAGGCAGTAAAATTAAAAATCCGATTGAATTGATGATGGGCAGTTCGAAATTATTAGAACTACCCACTCCTGATTATATCAACATGTACGAATTATCTAAAGTCTTACAGATGCAGCTTTTTCAGCCACCTGATGTGGCAGGATGGCCTGGGCAACGGGATTGGATTTCGTCAACTACTTATTCCTACCGGGGTGGATTTACGGATTCGCTACTGAGTGGGAAACGCTACAATGGGGTGAATGTCACTGGAAAATTAGTACCAGTACCTTATGCACAAACGTTTACAAATTCAGAGAAAGCGGTAGAATTCGTAGAGGATGTGTGCAAATTGTTTCTAGCTTTTCCGATTACAGCCAAGAAGAAGGCATTTTTGCTGGAGACCTTACTCGCGGGAACTATCGTAACTAATTATTCCACTTATTCACCTGGTGTAAGTGCAAATCTGCTTCAGTTCTTCAGAGCAGTGATGCGTTTACCTGAATTTCAACTTTGTTAGGATGAAAAAGGAATTGACACGTTCAGAGTTTTTACGTCAGATGGCGCTTCTTTCGGGAGGGGTTGGGTTAGGAATTTCGGGTATGCCTGCGCAAGCATTTGCGCAATTGCCTGCCGGTATAGCTAATTCGGTTCCTACGGGTAATGCCTTAGTTATCATACAATTAGTGGGAGGTAATGATGGTTTGAATACGGTAATTCCGGCAGAAAATGATATTTATTTTGCCAAAAGACCAGATATCGCCATCAAAAAGGAAAATGCGATTGCCCTAAAAAATGGCATGTATCTGCATCCATCCATGGCTCCCATCAAATCCTTATACGATCAAGGGAATGTTTCGATCATCCAAAATGTAGGTTATGCTAACCCTAATCGTTCCCATTTCCGTTCTACGGATATTTGGAACACCGGATCAGATGCTAATGTGGTTTGGGATGAAGGATGGGCTGCGCGTTATTTGGCAGACAGATACCCTAATTATCCTATTTCGATGCCAACACAGCCCATGGCCATTCAATTAGGCTCTGTTGAATCACTTTTATTTCAATCTGATTTAGGTCGATTCGGTACGGTTTTTGAGGACCCTAATCTCTTCTACCAGCTTGTTTCTGGTACCCTGGCAGACGATGATATACCACCGGCTACACTAGCAGGTGATGAATTAGCCTTTTTAAAACAAATTTCAAGCTCTTCTATTCAGTACTCGAAAGTGATTCGGGATGGTGCGTTGAAAGGAGCCAATAGGGTAACTTATCCGAATACGAACTTGTCAAAACAGTTAGGGATTGTTGCCAGACTTATCTCTGGTGGATTAGAAACTCCAGTCTATTTATGTACTATAGGAGGATTTGATACCCATGCGAATCAATTAACACCGCATGCTAATCTTTGGAAACAAATATCAGAAGCGGTAGCTGCCTTTCAAAAAGACCTGAAAGCCCAAAATATAGCAGATAAAGTTACATTAATGACTTTTTCTGAATTCGGTCGTCGAGTAAATCAAAACGGCACTGCTGGAACCGATCATGGTACCGCCGCTCCCATGTTTGTGATAGGGGAAACCGTTCGAGGAGGAATAATAGGAGAGAATCCAAATCTAACAAACGTGGATTCAAGCGGTGACATCAAATCTATGTTTGATTATCGCCAAATTTATTCCACCGTATTAAGTGATCATTTAGGCTTGAGCGCTAAGAGCACAACCGAAATATTTAAAAAATCTTTTGAGCGTTTACCGATATTCTTGAGCTCACCACTGTTACAAGAAGCAGGTTCAAGATTACGACTATTGGATACAGCGCCAAATCCTGCTACAGGTCTTGTCAGAATTCAATATGCTGTCTTTGAGAAAATGACAATAGATTTAGCGCTCTACAATATGGTGGGAGAAAAACTAGGATCCTTATTTTCAGGCGAAGTTGTTTTAGGAACCTACACCCAAATTTTGGACACGAGCACCTTCCCAGCAGGAACCTACCTACTCAGTTTAGCATCCTCCGTAGGAGAACGAATTACCAAACGATTAATCATCATAAATTGAATCTAGATGCTTACCTTTGCAGATTAATGAAAAGAATTTCCTATAGTTTACTACTAGTTCTCCTATTTTGTGTCTCTCTGAAGGCACAACAATGGACGTATGGTGCAGGTCTGGGTGGAGCTTTATACCATGGGAATTATGCTAATTGGAATTTAGTTCCGAACACAAAAGAATTAGCAAACATCAAGCCCAGCATTAATTTACAAGTGATGTATCAACGAAAATCGTATGTAGATTTTCGAGTTCAAATGGCTTATTCTGGTTTAAGTGGGAATATAGAAAATAGGATTTCCCCTCCTGTGGGAGGTTTAGCGGCGACTAATTTTTCAACCTCTATTCTTCAATTGGATGGCTTAGTTGATTATAATTTTTTGGATTATCAGTCTAATCGAAAAATCGTTAATTGGACTCCCTATGTTTATGTGGGTCTATCAGGCGTACTGGCTAAAGTATCGGGTGTAAATAATGGAGCTGATTTTAATTCTTCCGTATTTCCGGTGATGGCCTTTCCTTATGGCCTTGGAATAAAATATCAAATTAATCCTAAGGTTGGTTTGCAATTGGAGGCAGGTTCAAGAAAGACCTTTTCTTCTGCTCTAGATAGTCCAAGAGATACGAGTGTCTCTAATTACAAGTTATTTGATGGCGATCAGTATTTGTTTACGTCGATTAGTGTTACCTATACGATACAGTCCATTTTTTGTCCTACGGATTAACATTTTTTAATTGGATAAAGCCGTCTAAATAAGTACATTTGCCACCTTATTACCTACTGGTAAATATTTTTATAAAGAATTGAAAGAGTCGATTGATCTTACGAATGTTCCCGTTCACATCGCCGTTATCATGGATGGTAATGGTCGTTGGGCTAAGAAACAAGGTGTTATGGATCGTGTTTTTGGACATAGATCAGCCTTGAAAGCAGTTCGGGAGACGATTGAAGGTTGTGGCGAATTGGGGGTGCGATTTTTGACTTTGTATGCTTTTTCTACCGAGAATTGGAATCGACCTAAAGCAGAAGTAACCGCTTTAATGAGTCTCTTGGTTAGTGCAATTAAGGATGAATTGCCTGGGATGAAGAAGAAGGATATTCGCTTACAGGCCATTGGTGATTTAAGCAAATTGCCAGTTTCTTCTAGAGCTGAACTAGAGAAAGCGATGGCTGAAACGGCTGAAAATAAGGGTTTAACCTTAGTGTTAGCCTTGTCTTATTCTGGTAAATGGGATTTAGTACAGGCCACTCAGCAGATTTCAGCAAAAGTAAAAACGGGAGAATTAGCTGCAGATTCTATTCATGCAGATACGATCCAAGCTCATCTGTCTACGGCTGAAATGCCCGATCCAGATTTGATGATTAGAACAGGTGGAGACCACCGAATTAGTAATTTTATGCTGTGGCAATTAGCCTATGCAGAGTTATATATTTTTGAAGATTTATTTTGGCCTGATTTTAGAAAAGAACATCTACATGAAGCGATTATCGATTTTCAAATGCGTGAAAGAAGGTTTGGGAAGATTAGTGAACAGTTAAATTAGGGGCTGAGGCTCATTTATGAAAAAATTATTTGCCATTCAATTATCAAATAAACGTAGCGCCTTACTAGGTGTTTTACTTTATATTTTAGGTTCTTATTCTGTTTCTGCACAGATTCTGGGTAGGACGAGATCATTAGCATCCGCTCTTCCAGAAACAAGTTTTTCTTATGCTGATCCTAAGGAGTATTCCATCGCTGATATTCAGGTAACTGGTTCGAAGTACTACGATGGAACTTCCATGATTAATATTTCAGGTCTTCAAGTAGGGGATAAAATCAAGATCCCTGGTGAGGCCATTGGAGCTGCGATTCGTAAAATAATGAATCAAGGTATTTTAGATGAGGTGCAAATATTAGCGACGAAAGTAGAAGATGGTAAAGTCTGGTTAAATATTGAATTAAAAGAGCGACCTCGTTTGTATTCGATTGATTATACTGGGATTCGAAAAGGAGAGAAAGAAGCTTTGAACGATAAGATGAAGACCTACAAGGGTAAGATTATCACGGAGACTCTACGTAAGAATTTAGAATTGACGATACGTAAATATTACCAAGAGAAAGGCCGTTTGAATGTCAAGACAAAGTCGGTTATTAAAGTAGATTCTGTGCGGGGAAATAATGCTATTTTACAAGTAGCTGTCACTAAGGGGGATAAGGTTAAAGTAAATAAAATTATTTTGAACGGGATTGATCCTGAGTACCGTTCTCTCATCTTAAGAAAGATTAAAAACACCAAGCAAATTCGTTTTGGGCGTGTATTTAAACCTTCCAAATTCGTTCCTAAGAAGTGGGATGAAGATAAAGAAAAGTTACTTGCAGCCATGAACAAGCTAGGGTACCGAGATTTTCAGTTGAAATCAGATTCAGTGGTTCGTTTTAATGATGAATCAATTAATTTAGTGTTGAGCATAGTTCAAGGTCGAAAATATTTTTACCGTAAAATACGTTTTGAGGGAAATTTTATTTACCCTGATTCTCTTTTAAGTGACGTATTAGGCGTGAAAAAAGGAGATGTGTACAACACGGAGGAATTGGATAAAAAAATGAATGGAAACCCAGGCGAGGACTTAAGTTCTGTCTACATGGATAATGGGTATCTATACTATCACGCAGAGCCGATAGAGACGGCTATCGAGGGTGATTCAATTGACTTAACCATACGTATTTCAGAAGGGAAGCAGGCGACTATTAATAAAGTATCCTTGAATGGAAATACAAAAACATCTGATCACGTGGTCATGCGCGAGATTCGTACATTACCAGGTCAAAAATTCAATAAATCGGCTATTATTCGTACCGTACGTGAACTTTCCACGATTGGGTATTTTAACCCAGAAAAGATTACTCCTAATCCGGTTCCAAGACCTGATGGTACGGTAGATATCGAGTACAATGTAGAGGAGAAACCTTCAGATCAAATTGAGCTTTCCGGAGGTTGGGGTGGATTCATTGGATTCGTGGGTACGCTAGGGGTCGTTTTCAATAATTTCTCAGCAAAAAATATTTTAAATCTTAAGTCTTATCGCCCACTACCGGCTGGCGATGGTCAAAAGGTAGCTATTCGTTTTCAAGCTAATGGAGCATCTTTTCAAAATTACAGTCTTACATTTACCGAACCTTGGTTAGGAGGGAAAAGACCTAATTCCTTTTCAATTGCTATAAATAGCAGTATTTCCTATCCATATTTATTCCGTCAACCAGGTTTTAATAGCGGTTTTGGTGGCGGTGGCTTTGGCGGCGGTGGTTTTGGTGGTGGTTTTGGTGGTTTTGGTGGCGGTGGTTTAGGAGGATTTGGTGGTGGCTTTGGAGGAATAAACAGTTTCTCTGTTCCGGATTCCTTGACAGATGCTCACTTTAACGTAACCAGTTTATCGTTAAGTTTAGGAAAACGCTTAAAGTGGCCTGATGATTATTTTTCATTAAGTCATTCGATTGCTTTTTCTCGTTTTGATGTGGACCGTTACATGACCTGGGCTTACCCGCAAGGTATTTCGACATCAGTCACATTTATGACGAACTTCTCTCGAAACAGTATTGATAATCCTACTTTCCCGCGTTCAGGATCTAGTTTCTCTTTGTCAGGTACACTAACACCTCCATTTGGGTTATTAGGTATGAATAAAGACAACTTATTGATTGAATACCATAAATGGATGTTTGATGCGAGTTGGTTTAGTCCTTTAGTGGGTAAATTAATCTTGCACACGCGTGCGCACTTAGGTTTCCTAGGATCGTATGGTGGCAAAGAGATTACTCGATTTGAGCGTTTTGATTTAGGTGGTTCGGGAATGGTGCAAGGATTCTCCTTCAATCGTGATATTGTCGGATTAAGAGGATATAAAGACCGGGTAATTGGGCCTTCTGGCTCTTATGGAAACGGCGGTGTGGCTTACAATAAGTTCGTGATGGAGGTTCGTTTCCCCGTTTCATTGAATCCATCTGCAACGATTTTCGCCTTAGCTTTTGCTGAGGGGGGAAACAATTTTACAACATTAAATGAATATAGCCCATTTAATTTATACAAATCTGCAGGTCTAGGAGCGCGTATATTTATGCCTGCTTTTGGTATGATCGGTATAGATTATGGTATGGCCTTTGATAAGCCACGTCCAGGAGATTCTGATTTTGGCCGTCAAGCCTTTACCTTCTCGATTGGACAACAAATTAGATAAGCATGATGCGTTTTTGGTTGACAGGTATTGTAATTCTACTGTTTCTGAGCTCTTCAAATGCTCAGAAATTTGGATATGTCGACACAGAATTCATCACTTCTAAAATGCCTGAGTACGCTAAAGTTCAACAGCAAATTGAACAGAATACAAAGACATGGTTAAACGATGTAGAAAAGAAAAAGCAAGAGCTAGAGAAGTTAGAAAAAGAATTTAAGTTAGAAGAGCTTTTGTTAACCGAAGATTTAAAGCAGCAACGATTAGCCGCTATTCAGTTAAAAAGTAAAGAATCGAAGGCTTTTGAAAATCAAGTTTTTGGTCCTGAGGGGGATTTATTTAAATTAAAGCAAACCGCTTATAAGTCTATTTTAGATCAAATCTCTAAGGCAATTGAAAAAGTAGTTAGGGCGAAGCGCCTAGATTTTATTTTTGACAAGGCAAATGATGGTTTGGTATTATTGTATACAAATCCTATTCACGACTACTCAGATTACGTTTTAGAAGAATTAGGAGTGGAGTTAGATCCTAATTTGGCAGAAAAAGCAAAGAAAGAGGAGGCGCAAGAGCAGAAAAGTCCTAAAAAGAATTAATTTTACCCTAAATAATAAAGAGAACACAAACAAATTATTAATACACATGAAAAATAAGTTTATTTTGGCCGCAGGCCTACTTTTCGGATTAGCTGCGTTGCCTGCTTCGGCTCAAGTAAAAATCGGATTCATCTACCAAGAAAAAATCTACAGCCAAATGCCAGAGGCTAAGCAAGTAGAGGAAGATTTGAAAAACACCGAGAAGCAATACCAAACATTGATTCAAGCAAAAATCAAGGACTTCCAAGATAAAGCAGCGGTGTATGAGAAGTTACCAGCTAACACGTCTGATATCATCAAGCAAGACAAAGAGAAGGAATTACAAAACTTGCAAACTTCAATTCAAGAGTTCCAGCAAAATGCACAAACTTCCATCCAAAAGAAGCAAGCTCAATTGTTGCAACCTATCGTAAAGAAGATTGAAGAAAACATGCATGCAGTAGCGAACGAGAATGCTTATACATTCGTGTTTAACAACTACGAGCCAGGAACAGGCGCTAATCCTGTGATATTACACTTCCCTGCGGAGGCTGATATCTCAGACTTAGTATTGAAGAAAATGGGAATTACTCCACGTCCAGCAGGTGCACCAGCTCCAGCAGCAGCGGCTCCAGCAGCAGCTCCGGCAGCAAAGCCAGCAGCTCCTAAGAAGTAATTCTAACTAAATACTAGAAAGAAACCTGATCGGAAACGGTCAGGTTTTTTTATGTTCTGAAGTATTGAATGGTTTGTAAAATCGAGATGGTTCCGATAACTCCTAAGACCACATAGTGAAAGTATTTTTCAGGAAGATATACCAGGATTTTTTTACCTAGATAGGAGCCTAAAATGGCAATAACGATGAGAAATGGTATAAATACGATATGTTCTTGTTGAAAATAACCTTGCAGAATATAGACCACAGCACGACTCGAATCAACTCCCAGATCAATTAGTGCAGAGGTGGCAATGAAGATATCTTTCTCTAGTCCAAAAGCCGCCAGCGTAACGCCCCTAATGGCTCCACCTGTCCCAATTAAGCCAGCCATAAATCCTGAAATCACACCGCCAGTGTAAAGGTTAAAATTAGTTTGTTCAATCCTTTTTCCCACCCCCGAGATTAACAGGATCGTTAATCCCAAGATGATCAAATTCATACTTAATTCAATTTCTTTCAATGGGATTACAGAGGTAAGGTAAGCACCTAGTATTACGAAAACGACCGCCGGGATGCCCAGTTTAATGGCAATATTTCTATTGATACCTTTTTGGAAAAGAAAAATCTTAGATAGATTACTGAATACATGGAAGACGGCTGTGATACCTAATACCAGCTTAAAATTGATGAATATTGAAGCTAAGGGTACAAACAAAATCGATGAGCCAAAACCACTAATCGTTCCGATGATTTCCGCAAGTAGAGCTAATAAATAGAATAAATAGTAGCTCTTGTTCATTTTATTGGTCCTGAATTATAAACTTGTTTTGAAAAAACAAGATAGCCATAACCCCACAAAAGATGGCCGCATCTGCGAAATTAAAAATAGGTGTGGAGTAATAAGACCCGCCCCAAAGTGGAATCCAAGAAGGAAGTGGCCCCTCATAAAAATCCGCAAAAAACATATCAATTACCTGACCGTGAAACCATTCCATTGGCGCTCCCTCCGGGGCATTTTTGAACAATACCCCATAAAATACCGAGTCAATTAAATTCCCAATGGCACCCCCCAAGATCAATGCTACTGAAACCAAAAGTCCTGTTGGGCTATTTTTAACAGTCAAATTGTACAAATAATAACCAATACCGAACATAGCTAAAATACGAAAGCTTGTTAAGATTAACTTTCCCCAAATAGATCCAATTTGAATCCCAAATGCCATACCCGGATTTAAGGTATAATGTAGTTTGAAGAAGTCTCCAATAAGGGGAATTTGTCCAAAATAACCTGGCTCCATCCAAGTATGAACAGCTACTTTGATTCCCTGGTCTAGGGCAATAATCAATAAACTTAATAGGAAATAGCGGTAATTTTTCATGCGTTGTTTCGGCGATTTACTTCTTTTTGTAACAGGGCAAATTCGCGAGATGTTTGTCCAGCAATAGAACTATTTTCCTCTGCGCGTCTAAACAGGTAAGGCATTACGGCATCAACTGGTCCATATGGTACATATTTCGCTACATTATAGCCAGATGCGGCTAAATTATAGGAGATGTTGTCTGACATGCCTAGTAATTGTGCGAAGTAGATATTCGGGTGATTGGCTGGAATTTGTAATTCATTCATGGCATTGCACAATAGTAAACAGCTTGCTTCATTGTGAGTACCCATGCAAAAATGCACCATATCCACATGCTGAAGGCATAACTTAACACCTAAATCGTAGTCGCGATCCGTATCTTCTTTACAAACGTGTAAAGGCTCTGAATATTCGTCTTCGTGTGCTTTTTGGCGTTCTTTTTCTAAATAGGCACCGCGCACTAACTTCACTCCTAAGTGATACTTGCTTGCTTCAGCCATGGCGATAGCCTCTTCTAAATTTGCCAGCATGTCATGGCGGTACATCTGAAAAGTATTGTAGATGATAGCTGTCTTTTGGTTGTATTTAGCCATCATTTCGTAGGTTAATCGGTCGATGGTCGTCTGTATCCAGCTCTCCTCTGCATCAATAAATAAGCGAACCTTTAGCTGGTAGGCTAAATCACAGATTTCAGTTAATAAATCTTTGCTGTGATCGAATAATTCCTGCTCTTCCTCTGTTAATTCTGACTCGGTTTGGGCTTTTTCCAAAAGCTCAGATTGAAAAATCCCCGTTAACTTAAAAACGGCAAAAGGAATGGCGGGATTTCCAGCTGATTTACGGATAGTTTTAAGGATTTCATCCTTGGTTTTTTGGAATGATTTCTCGCTTTCTTCTCCTTCCACAGAATAGTCTAAAATAGTGCCAATTTTCGCTTTTTCCAGTTCTTGAATCGTTGATTCACAGCCATCTATGGTTTCTCCACCACAAAATTGGGCGAAAATCGTGCTTTTTATCACTTTTTTGACCGGAAAATGCAAGAAAAGAAATAATTTAATGAAAAAAGTGCCTAAATTTACCAACCAATTTTGGTTCATTGCAGCAAAAATCCAATAGGACTTCTTCAACTGAAAATCGTCTTTCGAAGCAAAGGCTATTTTTGTATCCTCAAATGATAAATTAATTGAGGTTATTGTTGATGATTTTTTTGTCATTTGTGCTAAAAATTGATGCAAATATAATTGAAATATTACCGATTGCTTAAGAAAAAAATAAACAAATAAATAGAGGACGTAGGTCCTTGTTAACCGTCAGAATATTATGAATGCCAATTTAGACATTGTACCAATGCAGGACTGGATTCAGACGAACGGAAAACCCTTGATTATTGCGGGTCCATGTTCAGCTGAGACAGAAGAGCAAGTATTAGAAACCGCTCGCCGTATCAAAGCGGAGGGTTATGCTCATATTATGAGAGCAGGTGTTTGGAAACCTCGTACACGTCCAGGCAGCTTTGAAGGAATGGGAGAGCCAGCATTAAAATGGCTAGTAGAAGCTAAAAAAGAAACAGGATTACCATTAGCGATTGAAGTAGCCACTCCTGAGCACATCGAATTAGCCTTGAAATACGGCGTTGATGTTTTATGGATCGGTGCTCGTACCACGGTTAATCCTTTTAACGTACAAGATCTAGCAGATGCTTTGAAAGGAGTAGATGTTCCTGTATTAGTTAAGAACCCTGTAAATCCAGACCTAGCTCTTTGGGTAGGTGCTTTCGAGCGTCTTCAAGGATCAGGTATCAAGAAATTAGGAGCGATCCACCGTGGATTCTCTAACGCACAAGAAACTAAGTACCGTAACTCACCTATGTGGGCGATGGCAGTTGAATTAAAGCGTTTGTTCCCTCAAATGCCATTAATCGGTGACCCATCTCACATGGCTGGTAAGCGTGCTTTATTGATGGAATTGTCTCAACGTATTTTGGATTTGAACTACGATGGTATGATTATCGAGACGCACCGCGATCCAGATGCAGCTTGGTCAGATGCTTCACAACAAGTTACTCCTGAGAAATTAGGTGAAATGTTACGTGATCTAGAAGTTCGTAATGCGAACTATGGCGCTGACTTCTCTGATGAATTAGCGAGTCTTCGTGAGAAAATCGATAACATCGATCGTGAAATTTTAGAAGTTCTTGCTGCGCGTATGTCGGTGGTTGAGAAATTAGGTGAATACAAGCGCGATAATAACGTAGCTGTTTTGCAACTAGATCGTTGGAAGCAATTACATAACGACCGTGCTAATCAGGCCAAAGGTTTAGCTTTATATCCAGAATTCGTAGAAGAACTATTTAAATTAGTTCACTTAGAGTCGATCCGTAAGCAAACGGAGGTGATGAATAATGCAGCGGTTTAATTGCGAAGCGATTAAAGTCACGACTTCGTCGTTTAGTCGCTGCTTCGCAGCTTAGTCATCACTTCGTGATTTAGTCAGAAGAAATAGTTTTTGAGAATAGCCCTGGTTCAGCTGGGGCTATTTTTATCTAAAGTCAACAGGTTGCCGCAAGCGGCTTAGTCGTCATTGCATGACTTAGTCATCGCTACGCGATTTAGTCGTGACTGCGTCACTCAGTCATCGCTATGCGATTTAGTCGTGACTGCGTCACTCAGTCATCGCTACGCGATTTAGTCGTGACTGCGTCACTTAGTCGACGCAAGCGGCATAGTCAAAAAAAAGATCTCAAATATGAACACTGACTAAGACGAGGTCGACTAAGTCCAAAGGACGACTAAACGACATCGCTGCGCAGCAGTGCCGACTAAGACGAAGTCGACTAAGTTGCGAAGCAACGACTAAGCGACAAAGTCGCGACTAAGCCGCTACGTGGCGACTAAGTCCGAAGGACGACTCAACCTCGGCGACTCACCGCGTACCCCGCCCAAACAATCAGCCCCATACCAATCAATGTAATGAAATCTGGGAAGCCATGACCCAATATCACCTCAATGATGATGGAGAATATGACGGAGCTGTTTCCTACCACACCCACCACGCTAGCTTTTTCATTCAAGAGTGCCTGAGTAGTGTAGTATTGAACCCCTAAGGCTAATAAACCCATGATAAGGGCCCAAATCCATTCAGCTATTGATGGATGAACCCAAACACCGGTTAAAAAGCTATTTTCAAATCCGCCAAAGGTTCCGGTCAAAAGAGAAATGATCGAAGCGATAAGTCCGGCGCCCATAAAGGAAACGACGACCCAACGAGAGTCATAGTATTTTTGGGCCTCTTTGATGGCTAAATATCCTAAAGCCGTTCCCATGGCATAGATGACACCGGTGCTATGGTGCCAAAGAGAACCATCACTACTCGGTTGAAAAATGAGTAGAATGCCGAAAAAACCGATCAAAAGAAATAACACTTGTTTGCTGCTTAGGCCTTCATTTGGCAATAAAAAGAAGCTAAAGACTGCGATGAAGAGGGGGAAAGCCTGGCCGTAGGTGTTTGTTAAAGATAAGCCGAGATGTTCTAAGGTGTAAAAAAGGCAATAGAGGGTGAAGGCGCCGAGAAGCCCTCTGTAAATGATAAAATAGAGTTTTCCGCCGGTTTGGATGGCGGGTCTGCGGTATAGGCTCGTCAATAAAAAGGGTAGGCCAACGGCACTGCGGAAGAAAACAAGTTGAATGGAGTTGAAGGTTTGGCTCATCTCTTTTGCGATCGCGGACATTACCGCGAAGCATAGGGAGGAGAGTAACATAAAAAAGACTCCTTTATTGGAATAAATTCGTTTCAACATTCGGTATAATCTTCGAGGATTAGCTCAAATTTTCTAACTTGCATTTCTTTTCAAAGGTATGACAAAAAAAATAATTTTATCCCCTGATGCACCCGCTCCGATAGGGCCTTATTCCCAGGCAGTTGAGGTGAATAACACGCTTTACGTGTCTGGACAGATTGCTTTATCAGTTTTTGATGCAGGTGGAACGATTGAAGAGGAGACGAATCAGGTGATGTTGAATTTGCAACATATTTTAACTGCTGCTGGTTACAGTTTTGACCAGGTGGTGAAATGCTCCATTTTCGTGAAAGATATGAATCATTTTGGCCAAATAAATGAAGTTTACGGTCGTTATTTTACCTCCAATCCTCCTGCTAGGGAAACGGTGGAGGTCGCTCGCCTACCTAAAGATGTGCGCGTGGAGATTTCCTGTATTGCCTATAAATAAAATCTATGTCTAATTCAGTACGTGTTCGTTTTGCACCCAGTCCTACGGGAGCGCTCCATATTGGAGGGGTGAGAACCGCTTTATATAATTACTTGTTTGCCCGCAAAATGGGCGGAAAATTCCTTTTACGCATCGAAGATACGGATCAGGCACGCTTTGTGCCGGGTGCGGAACAATACATTTTAGATAGCTTAGCGTGGTTAGGCATTAGTCCTGACGAAGGAGTAGGCGTAGGTGGACCACATGAACCTTATCGCCAAAGCGAGCGCAAAGACCTATACAAGGCCTATGCAGATCAATTATTAGCAGATGGGAAGGCCTATTATGCCTTTGATACCTCCGAAGATTTAGACGCGATGCGTGCCAGCTTCGAAAGCCAGGGGTCTGCTTTTCAATACAATTCTTTGACCCGTGTTAAGCTGAAAAATTCAATCGCTTTAGCTCCAAAAGAGGTAGAGCAATTAATTGCTTCCGGAACGCCTTACGTGATTCGCTTGAAAGTTCCAGCGAAAGGGGAGGTCCGTTTCCAAGATAGCATTCGGGATTGGGTTCACGTCCATACATCGAGTATCGACGATAAAGTTTTGATGAAATCGGATGGCATGCCTACCTACCACTTAGCGAATGTGGTGGATGATCACATTATGGAAATCACGCACGTGATTCGCGGTGAGGAATGGTTGCCTTCAGCTCCATTGCACATTTTATTATACCAAGCTTTTGGCTGGAAAGCCCCTCAGTTTGCTCATTTGCCGCTTTTATTGAAGCCTGAAGGCAACGGAAAGTTATCTAAAAGAGACGCAGATTTAGGTGGTTTCCCTGTCTTCCCCATGGAATGGACGGATCCAGCGACGGGTGCGGTTTCTAAAGGTTTTAAACAAGAAGGCTACCTGAAAGAAGCGACCTTGAACTTTTTAGCCTTCTTAGGCTGGAATCCAGGAACCGAGCAAGAAATGTTTAGCTTAACGGAGCTTGCAGAAGCTTTCTCTTTAGAGCGTATTAATAAAGCTGGCGCGAAATTCGATGTAAAAAAAGCGCAATGGTTCAATGAGCAATATATTAAGCAACAAGATCCTGTAGCTCTTGCGAAAGAATATTTGCCTTCTTTACCAGCTGATCAAGCACTTTCATTTGTTCACTTGTTTTTAGATCGCATTACTTTTCCGCAAGAATTAGCAGATAAAGTGGCTGAATTTCAAGCGCGTCCAGCAGTTTACGAGGAGGCTGTTTTAGTTTCTAAGTGGAACGCAGATGTAGCTGCTGGTCTACAATTTATCTTAAAGGCTTTGCCTGCGGTGGAATCTTGGGAGCCGGAGGGCATCAAACACGCGATTCACGAGGTTTTAGAGGCAAATGGAATAAAGATGGGCAAGGTGATGCAGATTTTACGTGTCGCTTTGAGTGGAAATGGAGCAGGTCCAGATTTGATGATTTCAATGCAATTATGGGGTAAAGCAGAGGTGATCGATCGTTTGTCGCTAGCTTTATCGAAGTTCCCTACAGTATAAAAGAAGATGGCGAAGAAGGATAAAAAGAAGGAGATACCCACGGTGCATCCGGATTTAGCAGGATTCGAGATGAATATTGATTCATTTGGAACCATTACGTCTACCCTTGATCGCGATCGATTGAATGCTTTTTTGGACAAACAAATGCCCGAGGATAAAAAATTAAAGCCGAAAGAAAATGAAGGTTAGTCAAGAGGATGTGAAGAAAAT
>JBEBDF010000046.1:0-16200 GCA_041157105.1 Bacteroidota bacterium
GCAAGGTTCCGGTGAATGACTCTTTGTCTTCTAAGATTTTTGACTCTTATATCAAGCAATTAGATCCAAATAAGGTGTTCTTCTTAGCGGAGGATATGAAGGAAATAGAAAAGTATCGTTTCTCAATTGATGAAGCGCTGAATTTAGGCGATCTAACCTCAGCCTTTCAGATTTATAATGTGTATCAAAAGCGGATGAAAGAGCGTTATGCTTTTATCAATGCGCAATTAGATAAGCCTGTGGACTTCACAATAGACGAAACATACCAGCCTAACCGAGAGAAAGCAACTTGGGCGAAGTCGGAGGCAGAGTTGAATGATTTTTGGCGTAAAGATTTAAAACGTCAATTATTAGACTGGAAAATCGGTGGTAAAGCGGATACAACGTCCATACGTGAATTAAAAGAGCGTTATAAACGTACCGAGAAATACGTTGCCAAGACTAAGTCGGAAGATGTATTCCAGGTTTTCATGAATGCCTACACGGAAAGCATAGATCCGCATACAACCTATATGATTCCGAAAGCGGCGGAAGAATTTAACAAGGATATGTCCCAGAGTTTTGAAGGAATTGGGGCAACTCTTCGCTTAGATGGTGATTATGTGGGTATCGTTGATCTTGTTCCTGGTGGACCTGCCTACCGAAGTAAGCAAATTAATCCGAAGGACCGTATCGTGGGTGTTGCTCAAGGAGAGGATGGTAAGTTTGTAGATATCATCGGTTGGTTTACAGATGATGCAGTTAAGTTAATTCGTGGTCCTAAAGGCACTGTTGTTCGTTTAAAGATTTTGCCAGCTTCTGGTGTAACAGGGTCTCCTACCACGGAAGTACGAATTGTACGTGAAAAGATCAAATTAGAAGAGCAAACGGCGAAGAAAGAGATTTTGTTCCAAAAACAAGGAGACAAAACAATAAAGATTGGTTTAATCACCATTCCGATGTTCTATCGTGATTTCGAAGGTGCACGAAATAATGAAGCTGGGTTTAAATCGACTTCGGCAGATGTGCGTAAGTTCTTATTAGAATTCAAGAAAGAGGGTATAGATGCTTTATTGATTGACTTAAGAAACAATGGTGGTGGATCATTAATCGAAGCAGTGGATTTAACTGGTTTATTTATTGGTTCAGGTCCTGTGGTTCAACGCAAAGAATCAACCGGTCAAATCACGCAGGAGAATGATGAGAATCCGGAGTTAGTTTATGATGGTCCGATGGCTGTTTTGATTAACCGTTTCTCTGCTTCTGCATCGGAGATTTTTGCAGGAGCCATTCAAGATTACCAGAGAGGCATTATTGTAGGAGAACAATCTTATGGTAAAGGTACGGTTCAAAGTGTTTTAGATTTGAGTCGTTTTGTTCGTTCTGAAAAAGAAAATCCAGGAGTGTTAAAGATCACTTTAGAGAAATTCTACCGCGTTACAGGTAGTTCTACTCAGCACAAAGGGGTGAGTCCTGATTTCGCTTTACCATCTGCGTTCTCTGCAGAGGAGTTTGGTGAAAGTTCTCAACCGAGTGCCTTGCCATGGGATATGATTCGTTCTACTACCTTTACGAAGACGGGAAAAGTAAATCCAGCAACAGTTAAGACCTTGCAAGTGGCTTTCCAAAATCGATTGAAAACCAAGCCTGAATTGTTAAAATTGAAAGAAGATCTTGAGCGTTGGAAAAAATTAAAGGAAACAAATTCGATTGCCTTGCAATATGACAAGCGCAAGAAGGAATTAGATGACCAAAAGAAAAAACCGGATGAGACGGCAGCTGTGATGGAAGCAATGGCCGGAGCAGATGCAACCGATGCGGATGGTAAGAAAGTGGAGTCGAAAGAAAAAGATAAGCATGCGAAAGATGCGTATTTGAAAGAAACGCAGCAAATTATCGCGGATTGGTTAAAAGGTCCCGTTGCACCAGTAGCGAAGGCAGTAGCAAAAAAATAATGAAATCGCTGACTGATGTTTTGCAGGAGTCTTCGCTGTTGGTTCGAGAGACCGGCCAATGGATTCTGCAGCAATCATCTGAGTTTACGAGTTCAGACATTATATATAAAGGGACAAATGATTTAGTTTCATTTGTAGATCAACAAGCCGAGGCAAAATTAAAGCAAGGTCTTTCTCAGATTTTCCCAGAAGCGGGATTTATAGCTGAAGAAACATCTTCTAATTATTCAGAAGTAGGGGACGGTTACTATTGGGTCATTGATCCCTTAGATGGCACTACTAATTTCTTGCACAAGCTACCCGTTTTTGCGGTTTCGGTGGGTTTGATTCTGAATAAACAGCCCATTTTAGGTCTGATCTACGAGCCTAATCGCGATGAATTATTTACGGCGGTGAAAGGTCATGGGGCTCATTTGAATGGAAAACCTATTCGGGTTTCACCAGAAAATTCGCTTTCTAAATCTTTGTTAGCTACCGGTTTTCCTTATTATGATTTCTCCTATCAAGACAGGTATTTAGATTTATTAAAGGAACTAATGCGTTCATCGCATGGTTTAAGACGGATGGGAGCAGCGGCGATTGATTTAGCCTATACAGCCTGTGGTCGCTTTGAGGGCTTTTTCGAGGCTAATTTGAAGCCTTGGGATGTTGCTGCTGGTAAAATAATTATCGAAGAGGCTGGCGGGATGGTCACTAATTTTTCCGGTGGTCAAGAGGTGATTTTTACGGGGGAAATAATTGGTGCAGGGCCAATATTCTCAGAATTTTTAAGAACTTTGCAGTCCAAGTGGTTTGATTAATATGGAAAACGGGATCATCTTTCTGGTATTTGCAGCGGCGCTTGTTTATTTAGTTCGTCTGGTTTATAGTCAGTTTTGGGGAAAGAATGCAGGGAACTGTGCCAAAGGTTGTGGAACTTGCGCGGCTTCTACCACTATCGATAAAATGAACAGTGAAAGAAGCTAATTCCGGTAAAACATTTGATTTCCAGATTATTAAACGGTTATATGGCTTTATTCAGCCATACCGTTTTCGCTTTTGGTTTCTCGTTTTTTTGATTCTCTGTATGGCAGGTATATCTCCTGTCGTTCCTCTTTTAATTCGATATACCTTAGACAATTATTTAGGTTTCACTTTCCAGTCTGATTTATTGCGAATGCTTGGTTGGATGTTAGGAGCCTTATTCTTGCAAACAGGTTTGCAATTTTCTACCTCCTATTTGGCTGGTTACTTAGGCCAAACGGTTATCCGCGACATACGCATTCAATTGTATGAGAAAATTGTAAATCTTCGTTTGGCCTTCTTCGATGCAACTCCCATTGGGCGTTTAGTGACACGGACGGTTTCAGACATTGAAACTTTAAATGATGTTTTTTCAGAAGGCCTAGCCTCCATCGCTGGTGATTTGCTACAATTATTTTTGATTTTAGGAGTGATGTTTTATGCAGATTGGCGACTGACATTAATCATCATTGCGACAGTTCCCTTTATGGTATTTTCAACCTATGTGTTTAAGGAATACATTAAGAAGTCGTTTAATGAGGTTCGGACAGCTGTTGCTAATTTAAATTCCTTTGTTCAGGAACATATTTCTGGGATGTTAATTGTCCAAATGTTCCATGCCGAAAAACAAGAATTAGCTAAATTCAATCGTATCAATGAAGAGCATCGGGATGCTAATATTCGAGGCATTTTTGCGTATTCAGTCTTTTTCCCTGTGGCAGACGTCATTGCAGCGATTGGGACAGGGCTTGTGGTTTGGGCAGCGTCTACTTACATCGTGAAGGAGGAGATGGGGGTGGGGACATTGACTGCATTCATTATGTTTATTAACCTTTTTTATCGCCCAATTCGGATGCTTGCAGATCGTTTTAATACCCTTCAAATGGGTATTGTATCGACAGAAAGAATTTTGACGTTGTTGGATTCGACCGATTACATCCAAAATAACGGAACGATTCAAGCGGATCATATTGAAGGTAAAATAGAATTTTCAAATGTCACTTTTGCCTATCAAGAACCTGAGTGGGTAGTAAAAAAGGTGAGTTTCAGGGTAGAAGCAGGAAAGACTTGCGCTATCGTGGGAGCAACAGGCGCGGGTAAATCGTCTATAATTGGTTTATTAGGTAGATTATATGATTGCCAAAGTGGTGAAATCAATATCGATAACGTTCCTTTAACTTCCTATGAGATAGGCTCTTTACGAAAAAACATTGCAGTGGTTTTACAAGACGTATTCTTATTTAGTTCCTCCATTGCTTATAATATTCATTTAGGTGATGAATCTATTACTCAAGAGAAAATAGTGGAAGCTGCTAAGGCAGTGGGGGTTCACGATTTTATTCTATCTCTGCCAGGTGGCTACGATTATGAGGTAAAAGAACGTGGTGCCACGTTAAGTGTGGGGCAAAGGCAGTTAATTTCATTTGTACGGGCTTTGGTACATAATCCGAAAATAATTGTTCTAGATGAAGCTACGTCCTCTGTTGATACGGAGACAGAGTTATTAATTCAGCAAGCAATTTCAACACTGATGAAAGGGCGTACTGCGGTAGTTATTGCCCATCGTTTGTCTACCATCCGAAATTCAGATCAAATTTTAGTGATGGATAAAGGTGAAATTAAGGAACGGGGTACTCAAGAGGAATTAATGGCATTAGGCGGTCTATATGCACAACTCTATCATTTACAATTCAGAAAATAAACGTATCTTTACGGGCTTATGAATTTGAAAAATAAAATATTAATTGCTCTAATCGCCTTAGTCGGTTTAAGTGCGTGTGGGAAGTTTGAGAAATTTAGAAAGAACGCCAGCGTTCCTTCAAAATACAAAGCTGCACTAGATTATTTCAAGAAAGAGGAGTTTGATAAAGCTGGGATCCTTTTTGACGAAGTTTTGCCCTTACTAACGGGTGATTCTACTCAAGAAATGGCCACTTTTTATCAAGCGAAGTGTGACTTTGAATTAGGTAATTATACCGTTGCAAATACACATTTTAAGCGTTTTTCGGAAGTTTTTTCACGGTCTGAATTCGCTGAAGAGTCTATTTACATGGCGGCCTTTTCGTTATACAAGGATTCTCCTAACTTTAATCTTGATCAAACAGGGACCTTAACTGCCATAAACGAATTGCAGAGTTATTTGAATAATTATCCTGACTCAAAATACCGCGAAGATTGTAGTAATATGATTCGGGATTTACGGAAGAAATTAGAGAAAAAAGCCTACGAAAAGGCAAAGCTGTATAACAAAACATCGCTTTTTAATATTGCTTCCTTGAAGTCTGCCGTTATTGAAATTACTAATTTCCAACGTGACTTCCCAGATTCAGATTACAATGAGGAGATGGCCTATTTAAAGGTGGTATCTCAATATGAATTAGCTAAAAGTACCGTTGAAATCAAGCAAAAAGAGCGCTATGAGGATGTGGTCAAATTCTATTTAGAATTTATCGATAAATATCCTCAGAGTTCGTTTTTAAAGACGGCTGAAAAATGGTATTCAGATAGCCAAGGTGAGGTGATTCGCATTGCTAAACTAGAAGCGGAATACAAGGCAATGCAAGAAAAAGAGAAATCGAATACTTCGAAAATTGCCACCAGCCCTCAATAGTTTTTCTTAAAAATTAACGTTAAATTTGCAATCTTAAATTATATAGAGATGTCTAAGACACCAACAAACCCATCCATCATTACACGTGATGTAGACAAGATCGCTGCTAAAACTGGTAACGTATACGAATCAATTACTATCGTAGGGCAACGTGCTCGTCAGATTTCTAGCAAGATGAAAGAAGAATTGTCAGGTAAATTATCTGAGTTTGCTTCATCAGTAGATAATTTAGAGGAAATTTTTGAAAACCGTGAGCAAATCGAAATCTCTAAATACTATGAGCGTATGCCTAAGCCATCAGCTTTAGCGATTGACGATTTTTTAGCTGACAAGGTTGACTTTAGAAATCGCGAGGACGCTACAACTGAAAACTAAAAAATAAGTTGATTATACTAGATCGATCATGAAATCTATCCGATTTCTGTTGATATTTCTTTTAAGTTCTTGGGCAGTTCAAGCTCAAGAACTTTTAACTTCTATTAGTATCAATACAGAGCAATTACAGCTCGATCAGCAAAGAGGCGGTTCTAATGTCTACGCTGAATTACAAAAGACGATGCAGGAATTTATGAATGGCCGCAGATGGTCTTCAGACAATTTTTCACCTGAGGAAAAAATCAAATTAAATATCAATTTACTGTTAACAAAATCCTCTGCTCAAGGGGATTTTGAGGCGACTGCGCGTGTTCAAGTATTGCGGCCGGTTTTTGGGACTTCTTATGAGACGGTCTTGTTGAATTTTGTGGATAAAAATTTCAATTTCAAATATCAGTTAGGAAATCCCATTACCTATAATGACAATAATTTTACCGATAATTTAAGCTCTTTAATGGCCTATTACGCCTATTTAGGGCTTACTTATTCGTATGATTCTTTTGGGACAAGAGGGGGTGAACCCTTCGTTCAGAAACTAAATAATTTAACCAATTTAGCTCAGAATTCAGGGTCAGGTTGGGGCGTCATGTCAGATGTCCGAAGCCGTATAGGGGTGTCAGAAAATTTGATTAATCAAAACCTACAACCAATGCGTGATGTTTATTATGATTATCATCGCTTGTATTTGGATAAAATGACGGAGAATCCGGATGTAACCCGTAAAGGCATTTTAGAAATTCTAAAACAGATTCGACAAATTAATTCCATACGTCCAGGTGCCGCAAGTATTCGTGTGTTTTTTGAGGCAAAAGCAGAGGAAATCATTTCTCTCCTTGACGAAGCTCTTCCTGCAGAACGCCAACAAGCGTTTACCTATTTGAGTACTTTAGATCCAATAAGAACGGAGGCGTATCGCAGATTAATAAAATAAGAAAGGGCTCGAACGAGCCCTTTCTTATTTTATTAATCAGTCGCTAGTCGACAGTGGTCAGTCGCTAGTAGAAAATAGATTAGAGATTATAGATACTTTTTATCTCTACTTTATTATCTCTACTCTTTTGAATTAAAAAGCGGAGCTTTTTAATTCAAACACTGCTACTAACTCCGTCTTATCCGTCACCTTATTGCGGTTATCAATTCGTTGTCCCAGAATCCAAGCAACAGAACCTTTGCTTAAAAGGATTTGGGTGTTCTTTTTGATGGCCAAAGGTACTTTTTTATCTGTCAAAAAATCGGAAATTAACTTTTTCTGATTCATCCCCAGTGGACAAAACCAATCTCCTTCCTGCACTTTTCGGATTTCAAGTGGGAAGTCTAGTGAGTCTGCATCTAGGCAGGCTACATTTGGATCTGTAATCGCTTTCCAGTCTGAGGTTCTTTCTTCAATGAAAATGTGTAATTCTTGATTGCCTATAGTAATTACCTCATCTTCCTCTGAAATAACGATGGGTTTGTAGTCGGCTTGGCTTTTTAAACTGATAATCCATTGGCCGCGATCTATGTTTAAAGAATGGCTAGGAGATTCAAAAATGGCACCCACTTTATCTGCTTTTAGAATTGCTTCGATACTAGCTGAATTATAATGATAAGAAAGTAATAGTTCGGTTAGTATAACGGTGGTTTTGGAAGAAATGGTAGGCAATTTAACGCAGGTGTTGCCTGAGGTATCGGTTGAGCAATAGACCGTTTTGAATGCCTCTAATTCATCTTGTAACCAGGCTTCGATTCCTTTAATTTTTGCACTGGTAGAGGCTAAGGTTTGCTCGAAATTAGCGTTTAGTTCTTGGAACTTGGGCATAATTTCGTGGCGGATAAAATTGCGCTGGTATTTCGTAGATTCATTGGATGAGTCTTCGCGCCAGGCTAGTTTGTTCGCTACGACAAAGTCAAAAATAGTTTCTTGGCTAGCAAAAGAGAGAGGACGAATCAGATTTCCTGATTTAATTGGAATTCCATGGAATCCCGCGATACCTGATCCACGTACCAGGTTAATCAGCATTGTTTCGGCGCTATCTAATTGGTGATGTCCGGTGGCAATATAATCGTAACCTTCCTTCACTCGGATTTCTTCAAACCATTGGTAGCGTAAAATGCGTGCGGCCATTTGGGTGGAGATTTTTTCCTGTGCTGCGAAAGCGTTGGTGTCAAAACAGATGGTGTGGTAGGGAACTTTCAGCGTTTTGGCATACTTCTTTACAAAAACTTCGTCGGCCAAAGACTCTTCGCCCCTTAAGCTGAAGTTCACATGGGCGATTCCAAAGTTTAATTTGGCCAAAGAAAAAAGCTTACTCAACACAATCGAGTCGATTCCACCACTCACGGCGATCAATATTTTCTGATCAGGTTGGAATAAATTTTCTTTTTGGACAAAATGGTTAAAATCTTCCAGCATAAATATGGTAAATTGCGAGTTCAATGGAGCTACGAAATTAGCGATTCAATTTCAAGATGCGTTACAAAGGTTGGATTTTCCTGGTTTTTTTGCTGAGTTTGCCCCTCTTTATGCAAGCTCAGGGCCAATTATTGCAAGTTATTCGAGCAGATAGTTTGATTGGCATGCAACAGGAATTAATTATGCGTAAAACCTTGATGGGTCGTGTTCTGCTCCAACAAGGAACAACTACACTTTTTTGTGACCAAGCAGTCTTAAATTCTACTACGAATAACGTGGAAGCCTATGGGCATGTGCGAATTATTCAAGCAGATACGGTAACCATTACCGGTGACACTGCACTATATAATGGAAATATGCGCCAGGCTTATATCAGTGGCCGAGTGAAATTAGACGATCATACAATTATATTAAATACGCCAAAATTAGACTACGATTTGAATACCAAAATGGCTATTTATCATTCTGGGGCTAAAATTATTGACAAGAAATCAACCTTAACAAGTCGAGAAGGATTTTATAATACGGTCACTAAAAATTTCCTTTTTAAGGAAAAAGTGAAGGTGATTGATACGGATGGCGGAACGGTAAAAGCCGATTCTTTAAAGTACAATACAGCTTCTAAAGAAGCCTATTTTATCGCTCCTACGGAGATTGTAACTAAGAAAGATACAGTACTTACTAGTCGTGGGTTTTATAATACTGTTTCTAAAGTTTCCAATTTTACGGGTCGATCAACTGCCAAAACGGATGAATATATTTTGACAGCTGATACCTTGTTTTATGATTCACCTACGCAAATAGGGGTGGCAAAAGGGAAGGTAGAATTTCTGAGCCAAAAAGAAAAGGTGATTTTAAAGGGAGATAATGGGCGTTATGCGGGGAAAACGGGAGTCACTAGGGTCTACGGTCATGCCTGGATGCAAAATATCATGGAAAAGGATACCTTATATTTGACAGCTGATACACTTGTTTCTATCAATATTAAAAAGGATTCCATTCGAAAGTTGTTTGCTTATAAAAATGTACTTATTTATAAGTCCGATTTATCTGGTAAGTGTGATTCGCTGGGGTATAATGTTCAGGATTCAATCATTCATTTTTACCAAAAGCCTATCCTTTGGACTCAAGATTCGCAATCCCAAGCCGATTCGATTTCCTTGTTTATGGGAAATCAAAAGCTAAAGGAAATGCGTTTACGCGGAAAGTCATTTGTGATTTCGATAGATTCTTTAAAACAATTTAATCAGATTAAAGGTCGAAAGATTTGGGTGCATTTTAAGGGAGATTCTGAATTGAATCGGGTAAATGTAGAGGGGAATGGAGAGAGTATCTATTATGTTATTGATGACAAAAAGGAAACGACTGGATTAAATCGGGTAGAATGCAGTCGGATGAATCTGTTTTTTGAAGATAAAGCGGTTAAAAGAATTGCCTTTATTACGAAGCCCGAGGCTAAATTTATTCCTCCTAAAGAATGGAAAGAGGATCTTCAACAATTAGATGGTTTTCGCTGGCGTATTTCTGAAAAGCCCTTTCTCAAAACCATCTTGAAACGCGTTGAATACCAAGATCTTGTTAAAAAACCTTAAAAAGGATAGCGCCTGCTAAAATTGTGCTAATTTCGTCTAAACGATTTGAGAATGAAAATAGTATTGCGATATATCACTTTTATTTTAGTCCTAACTACCTTGTTTGGATTTAAAAATGACCCCTATTTATTTCAAGGGGATCGCATCTTTGTATCTCATTTATACCCTAATCCTGCACTTGATTTTGCCCAAGTTGATTATCAGTTTTCTGGAAATAACCAGGAGGTGAAGATTACGATCTATAATGTATTAGGGTTGTTGGTGAAAGAAATTGACTTGGATAAAGACGACCGTTCTGTTAAAATATCCTTACGAGAATTAAATAGTGGTCTGTATATGTACCAGCTGCTTGTAGATGGCAAGCCGGTTGCCACCAAGAAATTGATGGTTCGAAAACAATAAAAAAAGAGCCGCCTGCATCGCAGGCGGCTCTTTTCATTTTAATTAAAAACCTCCCACCGTTCTTTTAATAAAGGCTGTCAAATCAGCCCCTGTCAATAAGTTTTGTGATAATAAAGCTAGATCTGATATTTGTTTCGCCAGCGCTTTTTGTTCGCTTTCGTCTTTTAAATCAGCTAGTTTATTGATCAACGGGTGATTCGCGTTAATGGTGATGTTATAAGTATTTGGCATAGCTCCAAACATCCCCATTCCACCGCCACCGGTTTTAGACATGTCACTCATTCTGCGCATAAACTCATTCTGAGTTACGATAGCAGGTAATTCATCGGGTGACATCGCCTCCACTGCGACAACTTTTTGTTTGTCATTCAGGGTTTCTTCGAAGACTTTCTTCACGCTCTCTTTTTGCGCATCAGATAAAATCGCTTCTAACTTAATCCCTGTATCAATTAATTTGTCGACCGCATCAGCATCCACACGCTTCCATTGCGTCTTTTCTAATTTAGACTCCATCGTGTTAATGAAGTGGCTGTCGATCAGGGTATCCAATTTAATGACTGAATAACCTTTGTTTTGGGCGGATTGAATAAAGGCATCTTGTTGCTCGACATCGGTGGTGTACAAGTAAATCTTGTTTCCATCTTTGTCAGTTTGGGCAGCTTGCACCTCTTCACTGTACTCATCTAACGTGAAATATTTGTTATTCGTATCTTGTACTAAACAAAAATCTTTTGCTTTCTCTAAGAATTTCTCATCTGAGATCATACCGTACTTGATGAATAAGCCGATGTTCGCGAATTTCTCTTCGAAAGCTGTGCGATCTGATTTGAATAATTCAGCTAATTTATCTGCCACCTTTTTCGTGATGTACGAGTTGATTTTCTTCACATTCGAATCTGCTTGTAAGAACGAGCGAGATACGTTTAATGGAATATCTGGAGAATCGATCACCCCGTGCAATAACATCAAGAATTCTGGAACGATGTCTTTTACTTCATCCGTAATGAATACTTGACGGCTGTAAAGAGAGATTTTTTCGCGTTGCAATTGCATCTCGTTCTTCACTTTTGGGAAATATAAAATACCCGTCAAATTAAACGGATAGTCCACATTTAAGTGAATCCAGAATAGTGGCTTCTCTTGGAATGGATATAATTCCTCGTAAAATTTCAAGTAATCCTCGTCTGTTAAATCTGATGGAGATTTAGTCCAAATCGGGTTCGGGTTATTGATTACCTTATCGCCAAATTCTATCTCGATCGGCAAGAACTTGCCGTATTTCTCTAGGATGGACTTTAATTTGAACTCTTCTAAAAACTCTTCTGAATCCTCCGCGATATGCAAGATGATATCCGTACCTCGGTTTTTCTTTTTCGCTGGCCCGATCGTGTATTCTGTAGAACCGTCACATTTCCATGTTGCGGCCTCTGAACCTTCTTGGTAGGACTTAGAAATGATCTCTACTTCTTTTGCGACCATAAAGGCAGAGTAGAAACCTAGACCAAAGTGTCCGATAATTCCTTTGTCATCGCCCTGATCCTTGTATTTCTCGACGAATTCTGTCGCGCCGGAGAAGGCGATTTGGTTAATGTATTTCTTTATTTCTTCCGCGGTCATACCGATACCGTTATCAGAAATCGTAATGGTCTTCTTGTCTTTGTCAAAACTAACTTTCACTTTCAACTCGCCCAATTCGCCGTTAAATTCACCAATGGAACTTAAGCGCTTAATTTTTTGGGAAGCATCGACTGCGTTAGAAACTAGCTCACGAAGGAAAATCTCGTGATCCGAATAGAGAAATTTCTTGATGATTGGGAAAATGTTCTCGGTGTGAATGGAGATGTTACCTGTTTCTTTCATATTTTTAAAAATTAATTATTCTAAATTTGAATATCCGTTTACAATTTTAATTCCAATCGGTTAAGAGGTGTCACATTGTCAGTTTCTATGAAAAAAATTGCTTTTATTTTATTTCTTTCATTTGCCGTCAATGCTCAGCAGGAATCTTTGAGGATGACCTATCCATTTATTCCATTAACTATTAATCCCGCAGAAGCCGGAGCTTCTAAAATTTTTTCAGCTAAGGGCATTTTTCGCATTAAGCCCCTATTTCAAGTGATAGGTGGAGCTTCTTCCTCACAGCAATTTATGAGCATTGATATGCCGTTAAGTAAGGGTGATTGGGGGCTTGGATTTTTGGGATTCAATACGGATCAATCCTTTGCTACTTCCTCTGGTATGATTTCATCTAATTTAGGTTTAGCAGCTGTTCTCTCAAGGCATTGGAATTGGGGTAGGGGACATCAATTTAGTGTAGGGGCAAATTCTGGAATTAATCAATACCCCATATTAGGGAGATCAGGTACTAGTGAAATGCTTGCTAGTGTAGGAATTGGAATTACCTATCGAAAGGAGGCGTTGACTCTTGGTGTTTCGAAACCAGCTAATCGGTTTGATGGTCTTGGAGATGCTCCACTTTACATGCAGGCTTTTTATTATTTTCCAGTTGCGAATTTGCATACATTGAAGTTAGGTACTGTCATTCGAAAGGATCAAGAAACTAAATTTGATTTGAATGCTGTTTTTTGGTACCAAGAAAAAGTTGGACTAGGGGTATGGTATCAACAGACCGGTTCAGAGTTTGGTGATCCAGCTTTGTTAGGAACAGTTGAGGTGCCTTTGGGAATCAATTTTAGGGTTGGCTATTCCTATGATTTTCTGGGCAAAAACGTGACTACATTAGGTAGTTCAACTACGAGCGAAGCCGCTGGTTTTCATCAAATTTTCATTAGTTATAACCTAGATTTAGGACTAGGTAAATTAGGTCAATTTCGACCTTGAAAGAGTACTGTAATTATTGGTGATTTTAGGAGAAAAAATTGAAATTATTAAAGAATTTTAATGACTCTTTTCTACTAGTTACAAATCCTCAGAAATTTGTGCTCTTACAGGTAAAAAACCCGGGAGAAATTAGGGTTATTTTGCTGAGCAAATAGTAAATTGCGTAGATTTTAGCGTTTACAAGATGTTAGAATTAATACTAAACCAAAACATTGAAACATTTCTTTGGCCTAAAGCCTAGAAAATTAACTTATGGATCCATTTTCCTACGTAGCCAATGCCGACACACAAGTTATAGCTGACTTGTATGAGGCGTACAAACAAGATCCCAATTCAGTAGATAGTTCTTGGAGAGATTTCTTCAAGGGTTTCGACTTTTCTCAAACTTGGTTAGGCGAGGGAGCACCTTCGGGTGCTGTTTCAGCTGATTCAAGTCATCTTCAGAAGGAAATGGCTGTGATCTCTTTGATTAAAGCCTTCCGTTCTAGAGGACATTTATTATCTAAAACTAACCCCGTGCGAGAGCGCAAGGATCGCAAGCCACGTTTAGATTTAGCAGATTATTCCTTGTCTGATGCAGATTTAGACACAGTGTTTCAAGCTGGTTCATTTATGGGTTTAGGTGCGGTTACTTTGCGAACGATTCAAGCAGCTTTACATAAAATATATGCAGGTTCCATAGGTTTCGAATATTCATATATTCGTGACGTGCAGCAAAAAGAGTGGTTACGTAATAAAATAGAGAAGGAAGCGCTTTCTTTCAAACCTACTTTTGAGGAGAAAAAGCATATTCTTCAGAAGATGAATGAGGCGGTTGTTTTTGAGAACTTTTTAGGAACAAAATATTTAGGCCAAAAGCGTTTCGGCTTAGAGGGTGGAGAATCTACCATCGCTGGTTTAGATGCGATTATTAATGTAGCAGCTGATTCGGGTGTGAAAGAGGCGGTGATCGGAATGGCACACAGAGGTCGTTTGAACGTTTTGGCAAACATTATGCACAAATCGTACGAGGCGATCTTTGATGGTTTCGAAGGAAATGTACCTAATGAAATTCACGGTGATGGTGATGTAAAATACCACTTAGGGTATTCTAGTAAGCATATTTCTCCAAAAGGAAGTGAAATCTCTCTGAAATTAGCTCCTAATCCATCTCACTTAGAGGCAGTTAATCCTCTAGTGGAAGGTTTCTGCCGTGCGAGTGCAGATGCGCATTATGAAGGAGATTACGATAAAGTATTACCGATTTTAATTCACGGAGACGCGGCAGTAGCGGGTCAAGGTATCGTGTACGAGGTGACACAGATGGCGAAATTATCAGGTTATAGCACGGGGGGGACGATTCACTTTGTGATCAATAACCAGGTAGGTTTTACGACTGATTTCGAAGATGCACGTTCGGCAATTTATTGTACTGATGTAGCTAAGATTATTGATTCACCTGTATTCCACGTGAACGGAGACGATCCGGAAGCGGTTGTTTTCGTGTCACGTATGGCCGCAGAATACCGTCAAGAGTTTAACCGGGATGTCTTTGTGGATATGGTTTGTTATCGCCGTAATGGTCACAATGAATCAGATGAGCCTCGTTTTACGCAGCCTACTTTGTATGCGAACATCACGAACCATCCCAACCCACGCGAGGTTTATACACAACAATTAATCAAGAACGGCGAGATCGAAGCTAAATTAGCTGAGGAAATGGATTCAGCTTTCAAAGCAGAATTGCAAGCTCGTTTAGATATGGTGAAGCAAAAAGTTAGCCCACCATATGTTCCATTGAAATTAGATAACCGCTGGTCAACACTTCGTTTCTCGAATGAAACAGATTTCGACTCTTCCCCTAAAACAGGAATTTCGAAAGAGGTGATTGATCTAGTAGCAAAAGCTTTGACATCTTTGCCTAAAGGATTTACAGCGCTGAAGCAAATCGAAAAAGTAATCTCTGACCGTAAAGGATATTTCGAAAAAGGCCAGTTAAACTGGGCAACCGCTGAATTACTGGCATATGGTTCTCTTCTTTTAGAGGGCAAGCCCGTTCGTTTATCTGGTCAAGATGTTCAACGCGGTACGTTTTCTCACCGTCACGTCGTATTACACGATGCGAATACCAATGAGAACTATAATTCTTTGAACCACATTAAAGAGGGTCAAGAAAAAGCACAGATCTACAACTCCTTACTTTCTGAATATGGGGTATTAGGTTTTGAATTTGGTTATGGTTTAGCCAATCCAGATGCTTTGGTTATTTGGGAAGCACAGTTTGGTGATTTCGCGAATGGTGCTCAAACGATGATCGATCAATTCGTTTCGTCACACGAATCTAAGTGGGGTACACAAAATGGTTTGGTGATGTTATTGCCACACGGGTATGAGGGACAAGGTCCTGAGCACTCCAATGCACGTCCAGAGCGCTTTTTGCAGTTATCAGCAGAAAATAATATGATCGTAGCGAACTTAACAACGCCTGCGAATATTTTCCACGCTTTACGTCGTCAATTAACTTGGGATTTCCGAAAGCCTTTGGTGGTGATGTCGCCTAAGTCGATCTTCCGTCACCCGAAAGTGGTTTCGCCTATCGAGGAGTTTACGAAAGGTAAATTCCAAGAAGTGATTGGTGATAGCTATGCTGATAAATCTAAAGTGAAGAAGGTATTACTTTGCTCTGGTAAAGTATATTTCGATTTATTAGATCGTCAAGAAAAAGATAAGCGCAAGGATGTGGCTATTGTTCGTTTGGAACAATTACACCCATTCCCTACGAAACAAGTAGACGCAGAATTAGCGAAATACAAAAGCGCAGATGTATACTTCGTGCAAGAAGAACCTGAAAACATGGGCTATTGGTCGTATATTATCCGCGAATTTGGGTGGTCTAAATTCAAAGGTTTAGTAGCACGTAAAAAATCTGCTTCTCCTGCGACTGGATTCTTGAAAGTTCACGGCGTGGAGCAAGCAAATCTAATTAACAAAGCATTCGAATAATAGAATTATTATGGCTATAGAAATGAAAGTGCCCGCTGTGGGCGAGTCGATTACAGAAGTGACCGTTGC
>JBEBDF010000047.1:0-15520 GCA_041157105.1 Bacteroidota bacterium
CCCAAGCTAAAACTGTCGCAGAACTAGAAGAAGTAGGTACCGTACTCCAAGTGGGTGATGGTGTGGCACGTATTTACGGCCTATCTAACGTACAAGCAGGTGAGTTGATCGTTTTTGAAAACGGTCTGAAAGCTTTAGCCTTGAACCTAGAAGAGGATAACGTAGGTGCTGTATTATTAGGAGACTCTAGCTCTGTAAAAGAGGGTGATACCGTAAAAAGAACTAACCTTATCGCCTCCGTTAAAGTAGGGGATGGTATTTTAGGTCGTGTGGTGAACACTTTAGGTGAGCCTATCGACGGAAACGGTCCTATCGCAGGAGATTTGTACGAGATGCCACTTGAGCGTAAAGCACCAGGTGTAATTTTCCGTCAACCCGTAACTGAACCATTACAATCAGGTATCAAAGCAATCGATGCGATGATCCCCGTAGGTCGCGGTCAACGTGAGCTAGTAATCGGTGACCGTCAAACAGGTAAGACTGCGGTTTGTATTGATACAATCATTAATCAAAAAGAATTTTACGATAAAGGCGAGCCGGTATTCTGTATCTATGTAGCCATTGGTCAAAAAGCATCTACCGTTAAGCAAATCGAGCAAACGCTTCGTAAAGCTGGTGCGATGGATTATACAGTTATCGTTTCAGCCTCAGCTGGAGATCCTGCTCCGATGCAGTTCTACGCTCCATTTACGGGCGCAGCTATCGGTGAATTCTTCCGTGATACAGGTCGTCCAGCCTTAGTTGTTTATGATGACTTATCTAAGCAAGCGGTTGCTTACCGTGAAGTTTCTTTACTATTACGTCGTCCACCAGGACGTGAAGCGTATCCAGGAGACGTTTTCTACCTTCACTCTCGTTTATTAGAGCGTGCGGCGAAAGTAAACAACTCGGATGAGATCGCTCGCAATATGAACGATTTACCAGAATCAATCAAACATTTAGTGAAAGGTGGCGGTAGCTTAACAGCTCTTCCGATCATCGAAACACAAGCGGGTGACGTTTCTGCTTACATTCCTACGAACGTAATTTCCATCACAGATGGTCAAATCTTCTTAGAAACAAACTTATTCAACGCAGGTATTCGTCCAGCGATTAACGTAGGTATCTCGGTATCTCGTGTGGGTGGTAACGCGCAGATTAAGTCTATGAAGAAAGTAGCGGGTACGTTGAAATTAGATCAAGCGCAATTCCGTGAGTTAGAAGCTTTCGCAAAGTTTGGTTCTGATTTAGATGCATCTACGAAGTTAACGATTGACCGTGGTCGTCGCAACTTAGAAATGTTAAAGCAACCACAATTTGCTCCACAACGTGTGGAAGAGCAAGTGGCGATGATTTATTTAGCAACAACGGGTAATTTAGATAATGTACCTGTGGAAAAAGTTCGTGAATTCGAGCAAGATTTCATTCAAGTGTTACGTGCGACAGAAAATGATACATTAGTAGCATTAGGTCAAGGTAAATACGATGATACCCTAACAGCTACCTTGAAGCGTGTGGGTAATGAAGTAGCAGCTAAGTACAAAGCATAAAATTAACATACTATGGCTTCCTTAAAAGAAGTAAGAAATAGAATTGTATCCGTTAACTCGACGCAGCAAATCACGAAAGCCATGAAAATGGTTTCGGCAGCTAAGTTGCGTCGTGCACAGGATGCCATACACCAAATGCGTCCTTATGCTAAGAAATTAGCAGAAATGATTGCTACCGTTTCTGCACAATCAGATGCCGGTTCGGAAAATCCTTTCACTGAAGTACGTGAAATTAAGAATGCCTTAATTATTGTAGTAACGTCTGATCGTGGACTTTGCGGTGCATTTAATGCAAACGTAGGAAAAGCGACTATGGCTTTAGTGAATGAGAAATATGCTTCTCTTCAGGCAAGTGGGAATGTGGAGATTTTGGCCTTAGGAAAAAAAGGAGGAGAATACCTTTCTCGTCGCGGATACAAAGTGAATGATGCACATGCAGATATTTTCACTCGATTGAATTTCTCAAATGTGCGCGAAATTGGTGAGACAGTTTTAAACGCATTCATAGAAAAACAATACGATGTAGTAGAAGTTCTTTTTAATTTCTCGAAAAACGTAGCGACTCAAATTATTCAAACAGAACAATTACTTCCTTTAGTTGCCTCTGAATCAGGCGAAAAAGCGAGTTCAGTGGATTATATTTTTGAGCCAAATGAAGAGGAAATTATTTCTGAATTAATTCCAAAATCGATCAAATTATCTATCTTCCGTGCTCTATTAGAGTCTAATTCATCTGAACACGGCGCTCGTATGACCGCGATGGATAAAGCAACTGATAATGCGGGAGAATTAATTAAAGCATTGAAATTAGAGTACAACCGTTCACGCCAAGCAGCCATTACGAAGGAAATCTTAGAGATCGTTGGAGGTGCTGAAGCTTTATCCGCATAATTATGAAAAAGGTACTTTTTATTCTATTATCGGTTATCTCGACAGCTACAATTGCCCAAGGTATAAAAATGCCTGCGCCAAGTCCTGGACAAAGTATCAAGCAAGACTTTTCTTTGTCATCAGTGGAGGTCAAATACTCCCGCCCGGTGATTAAAGGCCGTAAGATTTTTGGCGATGTAGTTCCTTTTGGAAAATTATGGCGTACCGGAGCTAATTCTCCTACTACGGTTACATTTAATGAAGATGTAAAAATTGCGGGCCAAGCTCTAAAGGCAGGAACCTACCAATTAATTTCTATACCTTCTCAATTTTCTTGGGAAATTATTTTCAATAAAGGCACAAATGGCGTGTTTAACTACAAGCCAGAAGAAGATGTCTTAAAGGTGAAAATTGCTGCAAGCGTTTTATCTCAATCGGTTGAATCTTTTACCATTCATTTTGCGAATGTCATTTCAAATAAAATGGAAATGGTCATTTCTTGGGAAAAGGTAGCTGTTTCTATCCCGATTGAAACAGAGGTTGATGCTAAAATTACTGCTTCGATTGATAAAGCAATGGCAGCAGACACCAGACCTTATTTTGAATCAGCCTCTTACTATTTTGAAACAGGTAAAGATTTAAAGAAAGCCTTGGAATGGGTTATGAAAGCTGTTGAAATTAACGCCTCTGCGTATTGGATTTGGCATTTGCAAGCTAAAATTCAAGCAAAATTAGGTGATAAAGTAGGAGCTAAAGCAAGTGCAGAGAAATCAATCGCCCTTGCTAAAGAAGGAAAAAATGAGGATTATGTAACGTTGAATTTAAAGTTAATCCAAAGCTTATAAACGACACAACCTCTAATCAAAAGCCTTTCTGACCGGGAAGGCTTTTTTTAGCTAAAATGAAAAACAACGTAGTCCATAGTACAGACGAAGAACAAGAGACCGCCGTCCTAGTAGCCGTCACTTCCCAAAAGCAGAATGCCGAACAAACGGCAGAATACCTCGCGGAATTAGCTTTTTTAGCTTCTACCTCCGGAGTAGTCACGCTTCACAGTTTCACTCAGAACCTACCGAAACCAGACAATAAGACCTACGTAGGTAAAGGAAAATTTGAAGATATCATGGCCTACGTTATCGAAAAGGATGTAGATATGCTCATTTTTGACGACGACTTAAGCCCTTCACAGGTCCGCAACATCGAATTTAATATTCAAGAATACGGTAAAGAGGTCAAAGTATTAGATCGCAGTTTGTTGATTCTTAATATTTTTGCCCAAAGAGCCCAAACCGTTCAGGCTCGTACCCAGGTAGAACTCGCGCAATACCAATACATGTTACCTCGATTAACGCGTATGTGGTCTCACCTTTCCAAACAACGTGGTGGAGTCGGTATGCGTGGTCCTGGTGAAAAAGAATTAGAAACCGACCGTCGTATTGCTAACGATCGCATTGCCTTCTTAAAAGATAAATTAGAAGCCATAGACAAACAATCCTATACCCAGCGCAAGAATCGTGACCGCATGGTCCGCGTTTCCCTAGTCGGATATACGAACGTGGGCAAGTCCACATTAATGCAAAAACTAGCAAAAACAGACGTTTTCGCAGAAAATAAATTATTCGCTACAGTGGACTCCACTGTCCGTAAGGTGGTTTGGGAAGGAATTCCCTTCTTATTAACCGACACAGTAGGTTTCATTCGCAAGCTCCCTACCCTCTTAATCGAATCATTTAAATCAACCTTAGATGAGGTTCGCGAAGCAGATGTCCTATTGCACGTGGTCGACATCTCCCACCCGAATTTTGAGGAACAAATCGAAGTCGTTCAAGGAATTCTAAATGAAATGGGCGTAGGTGAAAAACCGACTATCTTAGTCTTCAACAAAATCGACCTCTTCCCTGTCGAAGATATTTTCTTTGAAGGTTCTGAAGTCGGGATAGACGGCGAACCTCAGTTGAGTAAAATGGACCGGGTTACGGCCTTTTTAAAAAACACTCACTGGAAAACAAACACGCCTAAAACCGTATTCATCTCAGCAGAGCAACGCAGTAATTTAGCCGAGCTTCGCGAGACGATTATGGGCATGTTAAAAGATAAACATATGCAGATTTTCCCTAACTGGCTGGAGGGAAATCACCTGATGGGGCATAGTGATGGGTATACTCCAGAGCAATAGCTCTGGAAAGCACAAAGCATAAAGCACAAAGAATAAAAAAGTATTGGCGCTGTAGTTCAACGGATAGAATAGGCGTTTCCTAAACGCTAGATGCGGGTTCGATTCCCGCCGGGGCCACCCAGAGGGAAGCAGACGAGCGTCCCTTCTAAACGCTAGAGACGGCCGGGGTCGCGCTCGACTCGATTCCCGGCGGGGCCACATGACGCGGAGCGTCAGTCCGAAGGGAATGAGTCCGAAGGACGAAAAGAAGAGCGTCCCTTCTAAACGCTAGAGACGGCCGGGGTCGCGCTCGACTCGATTCCCGGCGGGGCCACATGACGCGGAGCGTCAGTCCGAAGGGAATGAGTCCGAAGGAGACATTCACCATTTATCATTCTTTGTACTTTTTGCTTTACTCTTTGTGCTTTAAAGAAGCGGAGCGTCAGTAGTCAGTTTGGAACAATTCACCACCTCATAGTGTTACCATCACATTAAACATTCCAATTGAGTAATAAGTACACCTATCAACTTTTTATAAAAACCTCCGAATTACCTGCTAGCTGGGATCAGGTAGCTCAATCGTGTATTTTTTTGCAGAAAAACTACTTGCATATTTTGGAAGAATCTTCTCCTGAAAATATGCAAAATACATTTGTAGGTATTTTTGAAGGTGACAAATTACTCGCAACGGCTCTAATTCAAGAGATAGATTTAGCCTTACTACCTGGTTTTGGGGAAAGAGATCATGCCCTTAAAACGGCAATGAGAAATTTCCTATTTAAACAGTTTGCCTCTAAGTTGCTTCTCGTGGGAAATAATATGTTAAGTGGTCAAAACGCCTACACTTTATTACCTGAGGCGAATGAATCTAGCGTGATTGAGAAGCTACGAGAGATTGTTCAATTTTGGCAAAGAAAAGCGCATTTGCGAATTTTTAAAGATTTCAATGAAATCCAAATCCAGACCTTTGAAATTCCTTCATTCCAATCAGATTTTAGATTTAGTTCGCAACCTAACATGATCTTTAAAATTAGATCAAACTGGCAAAAAGAGGAAGATTATGTAAATGAACTTTCCAAAAAATACCGAGATCAGTACAAGCGATGTCGCAAAAAAGGTACTGAGGTCAGTTCGAAAGAGCTCAGTTATGAAGATATTCTGCAGGAAGAGGAAACCATTTATCAACTCTATCTTCATGTTGCAAAAAATGCTCCATTTAACACATTTATCCTGCCTCAAAAGCACTTTTCATCCTTTAAGAAAAACTTGGGTTCAAATTTTATTATTAGAGGCTATTTTCTTGAAAATCAATTAGTAGGATTCACTACAGTCATCAGACACGGAAATGAACTAGAAACCTATTTTCTAGGATATGATGAAAAAATACAGCGAGAAAAAATGCTGTATTTAAATATGCTTTATGACCTTATTAATTTTGGAATAGTTCAGAGATTTGAACGAATTATTCTCGGCAGAACAGCATTAGAAATCAAAAGTTCCGTTGGTGCGGATGCAATTCCATTGAAAGGAATTATGCGGCACAGTTTTGGGGTAATACATAATAATCTTTCCTGGATTTTTCCGCTACTTGAACCCACAGCAAAGTGGATTCAGCGCCACCCATTCAAAAATTAAACTGCGGAGGAATCAATCAGACATTCTACATTCGGGTGCATCCATAAAAAAGAAGCAGGACAATCCGTTCCAATTTTCTTTTCCATTATACGATTTACAGCATCTTGTTTGCCCTTTCCGGTTACTATGAAAATAATTTTCTTAGATTGCATTATTCCTTCCATTCCCACGCAAAGTCCGTAGGCAGGCTCAGATCCTTGTGATAAAGTCGGATCGTGTGCAATAGTCGATTCCGCTAATACTGCTTTATGAAAATCAGGATTTAATAATTCTGCGGGCTCATTAAAGGCAATGTGTCCATTTTTACCCAAGCCCAAAATACAAATATCCATTGGTCCATTTTCCTTGATAAACTGACCGATGCGCTGACACTCTGATTCTACTACTTCAGGTGCTGTATCGAAAGAAATATACTGTTCTTTAGCAATTTCCAACGGCTCCAGTAAATGCTTCTTTAAATAACTCTCACAAGAATCTGGATGACTTAAAGGAATAATACCCCACTCATCCATCTTAATTACGCGCAAATTAGCATAAATCGACTTTTCTTTTGCCATTTCTGAATACATGCCAGTAGGACTACCTCCTGTGGCGGCACAAAATAATAGTTCGGGGTTTTTCCGGACTTCAGATCCTATGAGTTGAGCGGCTTTCTCGCTCATTGCAGCATAATTCTCTAAATAGGTAATTTTCATCTTGCTTCGTTTATAAAGGCAATATACCAAATAAATAATAGAAGCTTTTTAGCCACTTACAAATAATTAATTGCTAATCCTAACTAGAAATTGAGATTATCAGTTTGTTGATAATTCATCGAATAAATTCAATTAAATAATTCCCAATAGGAGTCAAAATGGCCATTTACTAACTATTATCAGTTTAACTATATTTTACTACCTAAACCCTTTAATTGGTTTTCTGTAGCTTGCCTATGCCTTATTAAGAATGCCTAACCACAATCAGATGAATACCCCTAAATACCTAACCCCTTTTTATACTTTTATACTAATCTGTTTAATTCCAATTTCAAAGCTGAAAGCTGAGGATTGGAGTTATCAGATGGGTATAAATTCAACCAGATTCCGCTACGTAAGCCCATCAGGTTTATCCCAAAATTCCTTCCAACCAGACGCAGGATTACATTTATCCATTCTTCGAAGTAATCGATTAATCAATCCAAGCAAAACAAAGAGTCGATTTCTAAAAAAGCTAGACTATCATATAGGTCTTGATATCAACCAATATAACGCTGTAGGTGAAACACAAAATATTCCCTTTTCTTACACCTCTAATTTTATAGGAATCAAATTCGGAATCGGATTAAATACAAATCTAGGCCGGGGATTGAATCTCACTTACAGAGCTCAGTCACAGATAAACAAATTTGTTTTAGGATCACAAAAAATGGGAAATGAAGTATTCAATCTCAGAGGAAATTCCCAATTTGATAGAATTCAATGGCAACTAGGTGGAGAGGTCAAATTATCAAAAAAAATAAATTCGCAAGTCGCCACTTTTATTTTCTTTTCAGAAGCGTGGCAGGTAAATATGAGCCAATTAGACGGCAGTCAATTTGCCATTAATCCAACATCTTTCGGATTTGGAATTCAATATACTATCCTTAAATAGCTATGAAAAAAAGTATACTATTCCTCCTATTTATAGGCTATTCCCTTGTTTCTTTAGGTCAAAATTCTGGGATTAATTACCAAGCTGTCATTTTAGATCCTAATCCGATCATGATGCCTGGAAATAATTATACCTCCCCTCCTCTTGGCAATACTAATCTTGAAATAAAATTCAGTCTATATAGTGGCCAACACCTTGATTATCAAGAATCACATACAACAAAAACAGATGCGTATGGATTAGTCAATTTGATTATTGGGAAAGGTCAGAAAATAAGTGCAAATACATTTGATGAAATGCGCTGGACAGATACTCTCAAGACACTTCAAGTGGAATTAAAATTCCCTTCTACAGATAATTACATTGAGATTAGTCGATCTAGCCTTCAATATAGTCCATATGCACTTTATGCAAAATCAGTTGATTATTTGAATGTAAAAGGGACTCCTACTAAATTATCCTACTTCCAAAATGATGTCGGACTGTTAAATCAAGCAGATCTAACAACTTTACGGCTTGAAATTAAAAATCAAATTGATCAAATTATTGTAAATGATGTGCCTTTAGCATCAGAAATTTTACCTGGAAAAATCAAACTTTCAGGTGATTTAAGCGGGCTGGCTATTGCACCTCTGATTAAGGAAAATGCCATCACTCCAGAGAAAATTTTAAATGGCGCAGTACATAGTTCTAAGCTAAAAGATTCTAGTGTGGTGGATCAAAAAATAGCCTTTGGAATTAATCCAGCTAAAGTAGGTCTTGATTTTGTCAACAACACTTCTGACCTAAACAAACCAATTAGCACGTCCACGCAAACGGCCCTTGATTTAAAGGCATCTATTGGTGATCTATCAACAAAAGCGAATACCACAGATTTAAACTTAAAAGCGCCAATTGCCTCTCCCATATTTACAGGTACCGTATCCGGAATCACAGCAACTATGGTAGGGCTAGAGAACGTAAACAATACTTCAGATTTAGCGAAGCCAATTAGCACTAGTATGCAATCAGCACTTGACCTGAAAGGAAACATCAAAAAGGTAAATGGAATTTCACCTGATATTAATGGAAACATTGCTATCACTTTAAGTAAAAATTATACCGGTTTATATAATGGTGGAGTATTTATTACGAGTGCTGTTCCAATTGATGGCGATGTCTTTATTGTTTCAGCAGATCCTGATGGGGCCAATAATGGAAGAACGTTTATCTATCTCAACCCTGTTTGGAATGAAATAACTAATAATATTGGATCCACTGACGCCAGATATGTTCAATTAGCAGGAAGTACTCTTCAAGGTGATTTAATTTTTCCATCAGGCAAAAAAATTACCCTTACTGATTTGCCCACTACTTCCTTAGATGCGGTAAATAAAAACTATGTTGATGCCTCGAAAACGCTTGATGCTACCACATTAATAAATGGGAAAATCCGGTTAGCTGGGGATTTAACAGGAACAGCCGCTAGTCCAGAAATTGCAAATGGTGCTATTACTGACACTAAAATTGCACTTGGAATAAATGCAACTAAAGTAGGTTTAGGCTTTGTAAATAATACATCCGATTTAGCAAAACCAATTAGTACAAATACACAAACGGCACTAGACTTAAAAGCTAGTGTAGAAGCTGTAAATCTAAAAGCTAATATTAGTGATCTGACACTTAAAGCTGATATTACGGATTTGAATCTAAAAGCCCCTCTTGCTTCCCCTACTTTTACAGGTATTATATCAGGAATAAGCGCATCGATGGTTGGGTTATCAAACGTGAACAATACCTCTGATTTAGAAAAAATAATCAGCACTGCTACTCAGACATCGCTTGATCTAAAAGCATCAAACCTGGCTTTAGATCTGAAAGCTAATACGAGTGATTTAGCCTTAAAAGCAGACTTGACTAGTGTAAATCTAAAAGCCCCCATAGCTTCTCCTACCTTTACTGGAATTGTTAGCGGAATTACGGCTTCCATGGTAGGGCTAGGAAATGTAGACAATACCTCTGATCTTAATAAGTCTATTAGCTCTACAAATCAGGCAGCTTTAGATTTGAAAGCTAATATCTCCGATTTAGAAGCCGGTTTAGCTTCCAAAGCAGGCACCGCTTCTCCCACATTTACTGGTATTGTATCAGGTATTACGGCAACAATGGTGGGATTAGGTAATGTTAACAATACCACAGATGCCAATAAACCTATCAGTACCGCTACCCAAGCAGCCTTAGATCTAAAAGGCACAGTTAAAAAAGTAAATGGCGTTTCCCCAAATGCAAATGGAGAAATTGCCATCTCATTAGGACGAAATTATACAGGTGTCTATAATGGAGGTTCATTTACCATCGCTGGAACCCCAGTAGAAGGAGACATATTTATAGTTTCAACGGACCCTACCAGCGCAAATAATGGGAGGACATTCATCTTTGTAAGTACGGTTTGGAATGAAATAACAAACAATATAGGAACAACAGATGCACGCTATGTTCAATTAGGCGGAAGTACCCTACAAGGAAATTTAGAATTCCCTACAGGAAAGAAAATCACCTTAACAGATCTACCGAATCAACCCACAGATGCCGCAAACATGGCCTATGTCGATGCAACAAAAACAGTAGATGCCACCACGATACTCAATGGGAAAATTAGATTAGCCGGTGATTTAACAGGTACTGCTGATAGCCCCATTATAGCTACGGGTGCCATAACTGATGTAAAAGTAGCTTCCGGAATTAACCCTACCAAGGTTGGATTAGGAAATGTGAACAATACTACGGATGCATTGAAACCAATTAGTAATGCCACTCAAGCTGCGTTAGATTTAAAATCGAGCATTACATCTTTGGCATTAAAAGCTCCAATAGATGCCCCCACATTTACAGGCATCGTATCTGGAATAACTAAATCAATGATAGGACTCGCAAATGTCGATAACACAACGGATTTACTAAAACCTATCAGTAACGCTACCCAAACAGCTTTAGATTTAAAAGCATCCAATTTAGCACTCGCGCTAAAAGCAAATACGACAGATCTTAACTTAAAAGCAGACATTGCTGAATTGAATCTAAAGGCACCCATTGCCTCTCCTACATTCACTGGGACAGTTTCTGGTATTACAAAAAACATGATTGGGTTAGCTAACGTAGATAACACAACGGATTTACTGAAACCTATCAGTACGGCATCTCAAACTGCTTTAAATTTAAAAGCTAGTTTAACTGGTATAGAGACACTAACAAATAAAACGTTAACGGCTCCTACCTTCACTACTCCTGTACTAGGTACGCCAGCCTCAGGCGCCGCTACTAATTTAACGGGATTACCCTTATCAACGGGTGTAATCGGAACATTAGCTGTTGGTAATGGAGGCACAGGTGCCACAACGATAACTGGACTTGTAAAAGGCAATGGAACTTCAGCAATGTCTGCTGCAATTATTGGAACAGATTTTAGCTTAGTACGTGAAATATCCGATGAATATACGGCGGGCTTAGGTCAAACAGTTTTTAACTTGACGCAGACTAAATCAAGCAATGCCTTATTGAAACTATACATCAATGGTGTTCGCATTTCAAAAACAGCTTTTAGCCTTTCTGGAACTTCATTCACGTACATACCTTCGAACAATGATAGCTATACATTAATTGCAGGTGACAGAATTCAAATTGATTATTTTTATTAAAGATGAAAAGAATCCTAATACTTCTAATTATACCATTTTTTAGTTTTGCTCAACTGACGAAAACGGGGTTTCGACATACGAATCCAAACTTTTATGTTGATTTTAGTGGAAGAATCGGGGGAGGGAAAGGCATAGAGCGCTTTGGAAAGCAAACGCTCACTTTTGTATGCGGAAACACATTAACAATCGCACATACAACCGTAAATGGAGTGGCACCTCTTAATAAGACAGTAACCTACGAAACTGTAAAATCTTCACTAAGTGGTTCAGAAAAATGTTGGATAACCCAAAATCTTGGATCTACTAATCAAGCGACTTCAGAAACGGATGCAACTGAGGCAGCTGCTGGTTGGTATTGGAAATTCAATAAGAAAAAAGGTTACAAAAATGATGGTTCTATCTCAACGCCTACCTTCACTCCTACCTATACGAATGAAATCTCTAATTGGGTAGCAGCTAATGACCCCTGTACCATTGAATTAGGGACTGGTTGGAGAATTCCTACCGTAACAGAATGGACAAATGTCAATAGTACAAATCTAAGAGCACAAGCCTATGCAGGACCTTTAAAAATGCATGCCGCAGGATTTCTTACTACTAGTTCAGGATTGCTATATCGAGGTTCGCAGTTTTTTTATTGGAGCTCATCTAATTCAGATGCTACTTTAGCTAAAGGTCTTGTCATTTATACCACTCAGACCTACAACCAAATATCCAATAATGATAAGGATGCAGGACTTTCAGTCCGTTGCATTCGCGATTAAAAGAACATGAAATATATCTTACTCTTCTTTTCGTTAACTGTATTTGCACAACAACCAAGTGAGGTATTCCCAGTATATTCGCAGCCAAAATCAAGACCAATTTCCATTGATAAAGTTATACTCCATATTAGAGAATTGAAAACAAAATCCTCAGCCAAGTATGGAGAAGCTGTTGATTTCTACTTTAGAGAAATTGTTTCTGCAGGAAAAAATCAATGGCTCGAAAAATTAGAAGAATTCAGCCAAGATCCTCATTGTCCGGCAAAAAATCGAATAAAAATAAATGAATATATCCTACGCATGCGATCGTTGCAAATCGGCGAAATAGCACCGGATATAATAGTAGGTAATTTTAGGCTTTCTAATTTTAAATCGGAAAATTCAAGTATACTAATCCTATTTTATAGCCCATCTTGTTTCCATTGCACAGAATTGATAATCGATTTAATCCCTTACTCCGTTAAAAAAAATTTACCCGTTATAGCATTACAGATAGATGAAGATATGAATCCATTTGTATTTCCTGAAAATTGGAAAAGTTTAAAAACAAATGCAGAAATACGCAAAATCTATGGGGTAATTTCAACACCAAGTCTATTTTTAATGGATTCAAAAAGTAGAAGAATTCGTGCAATTCCTGAGAACTTGTCTGAAATAAAGAAGTCTGAACATCTTTTTTGAATAAATTGACTTTTATCATTCTATAATGTTTCTTTTTTGGGTAATTTACAAAATGAAACATTTAGTCCTTTTTGCTATTGGAATCATACTTTTTTCTTGTGGAAAGAAACAAGAAACAAGTCTTCCTACTGTAGGTCCAATCACAGAATCCATTTATGCCTCAGGCGTTTTAAAGACGGCTGATCAATACCAGGCATTTGTAACGGTAAATGGAATAATTAATGAGCTTTTAGTCCAAGAAGGCGATTCTGTACATATTGGAAGTCCACTTTTGACCATTACAAACGAAACGCAGAAATTTAGTGCAGAAAATGCAGCCTTAGCAGCAAATTTTAATGACTTTTCTGCGAATCAAGGTAAATTAGATGAGGCTAAAATGTTGATCGAAACGGCTAAGAATAAGTTTCGTGTTGATTCCTCTCTTTATTATCGCCAAAAAATCCTTTGGAATCAGCAAATCGGAACCAAAGTAGATTTTGAACTGAAAGAATTAGCTTTCCAAACCTCAAAGTCAAACTATTTATCAGCCATCCAGAAATACAAAGATTTAAAAAGAGCGCTAGAATTCAGCTCTTCTCAAGCCAAGAAAAACTTACAAATTTCTACAAATCAGGCACAAGATTTTACATTGAAATCTAAATCGAATGGTATCGTATACAGCCTATTAAAATCAAAAGGAGAAATTGTAACACCCCAAACACCCATTGCTATTATAGGTAATTTCAAAGATTTTGTTTTGGAATTACAAGTAGACGAAAACGATATTCTGAGAGTGAAAAAAGATCAAAATGTCCTCGTGACATTAGATAGCTATAAAAAACAAGTATTTGAGGCGAGGGTCACTAAGATCTCAGAAATAATGAACGAGAGAAGTAAGACGTTTTTAGTGGAAGCTAAATTTACTAAAGCCCCGCCTAAATTATTTCCAAATATCACTTTTGAGGCGAACATCTTATTAAGCCAAAAAGAAAAGGTGATTTTAATACCTAGAAATTTTCTAAAGAATGATTCAATTATCACGTTAGCAAATGGCGAAGAAAGAGTAGTGAAAGTAGGATTAAAAGATTTTCAAAAAGCAGAGATTCTCTCCGGCCTAAAAGCCACTGAAGAGATCGTAAAGCCTAAATAATGAAATTCAAACTCGTTTATCAAGTTGCCTTTTCTTTATTAATTGCGCGATGGAAACAAACGCTAGTGGCCGCCATAGGTGTTACGATCAGTATTACTATGTTTGTGACCGTCCTAAGCTTTATGTCAGGACTTAATGATATGTTAGATGGATTAATCACTAATCGGACGGCTCATGTAAGAATTTATAAAGAGATTCAAATATCTGACAAGCAGCCAGCAGACTATCTAAACCCAAAAGGACACAATTTCGTTTCCTCCATAAAACCTAAAAATGAGTTATTAGGAATCAATAATAGCAAGATAATTATTGAATCCATTAAGAAAGATGACCGCGTTTTAGGCGTAGCACCTAAAATAAATGCACAAGTATTTTATAATGTGGGAGCGGTAGATTTGACTGGTGCTATTTTTGGTATAGATCCAGTGGAAGAAAATAGATTATTTAAGTTTAGTGATTATGTAACTGCAGGGAATTATATCGACCTTAAAAATATTCCTAATAGTATTGTTTTAGGTAAAGGAGTGGCCACTAAAATGATGGCTAATGTAGGCGATGTGATTCAAATAACAACTAGCAAAGGAGATCAAGTGGCACTAAGAGTGGTGGGTATATTTCAATCAGGGATTCAAGATTTAGATAATGTCCAAAGTTATTGTTCCCTTTCCACTACTCAGAAAATCCTAGGACAGCCCAGCAATTATATCACTGACATTCAAGTAAAACTCAAAGACATTTTATGGGCTCCTGAGGTAGCAAAAGAATACCGGAAAATTTATGAATTAAATGCGGTCGATATTCAAACCGCCAATTCTCAATTTGAAACCGGCAGCTCCGTTAGAACTCTCATCTCTTATGCCGTTGGAATTACACTTTTGTTAGTGGCCGGATTCGGGATATACAATATTTTAAATATGATGATCTATGAAAAAATGGATTCCATCGCCATATTAAAAGCAGTAGGATTTTCAGGAAAAGATGTGAATAAAATATTTATATCAATCGCATTGAGCATTGGGATTTTTGGCGGAATAATGGGGTTACTGTTGGGCTTTGGCTTATCATCACTTATCGACCAAATTCCTTTTAATACCGAATCTCTTCCTACAATAAAAACCTATCCCATTAACTATAATCCGAGATTCTACTTAATTGGGGGGACATTTGCCATAGTAACTACCTATTTTGCCGGTTTCTTCCCTTCCAGAAAAGCGAGTGGAATTGATCCTGTCATCATCATAAGAGGAAAATAAAATGAACAAGGTCGTATTAGAAGCAAAAGAAATCACTAAATACTTTCACGACCCAGTGACAGTGAAAGTATTAGATAAAGTAAGCTTTAAACTAAATCAAAGCGAGTTCGTCTCTGTTATTGGCCGTTCCGGCTGTGGTAAATCTACCTTGCTCTATATCTTGTCCACCATGGATACAGATTACGAAGGTGATCTGCTTGT
>JBEBDF010000048.1:0-15151 GCA_041157105.1 Bacteroidota bacterium
GAACTTTTCACGCGGAGCAAATGATCGCTTACGGCACGCAAGTGGTAGGTGGAGTTACTCCAGGAAAAGGTGGTGCTAAGCACTTAGATCGCCCTATTTTCAATACAGTAGCGGATGCGGTTGCTTCAACAGGAGCAGATACATCGATCATTTTCGTTCCACCAGCGTTTGCTGCGGATGCGATCATGGAAGCTGCAGATGCAGGAATTAAAGTGATTATTTGTATCACGGAGGGTATCCCTACGAAAGATATGATTGTAGCGAAAGAATATATTTCGAACTTCGAAACTCGTTTAATCGGACCTAACTGCCCAGGTGTTATGACGGCTGATGAGTGTAAAGTAGGTATCATGCCAGGCTTTATCTTCCAAAAAGGTCGCGTAGGTATCGTTTCTAAATCAGGTACGTTAACCTACGAAGCAGTAGATCAATTAACAAAAGCAGGTTTAGGCCAAACTACAGCCATCGGTATCGGAGGTGATCCAATCATCGGAACAACAACGAAAGAGGCGGTTGAATTATTGATGAACGACCCAGAAACAGAAGGTATCGTCATGATCGGTGAGATCGGTGGCGGTATGGAAGCGGAAGCGGCTCGTTGGATTAAAGCAGATGGTAACCGTAAGCCAGTGGTTGGTTTCATTGCTGGCCAAACAGCTCCGAAAGGACGTCGTATGGGTCACGCAGGTGCGATCATCGGTGGTGCAGATGACACGGCTGAAGCGAAGATGAAAATTATGCAAGAGTGTGGAATCCACGTGGTTTACTCTCCAGCTGATATTGGCGAGACAATGATTAAAGCATTAGCTGCTAAATAAGTTGAATTAATTTCAAGGAATGATTCCTTTCTTTTTAAAATCTGTTCATTTGATTCCTTCTCGGAAAACGATGAGCAGATTTTTTTTATGGGCTTTGTTATTGACAGCAGCTACTAGTCAGGCAGCCTGGAAGAAGGTATATTCCTTTGAACACGACTGGTTAGTGTACCAAGAGGCTTGGAAAAGTTTCTTGCCCTATGTCTCATCGAAACATTACAATTATCATTCAAAGTCCTTGGAGTTGCATCCGCAGGATTTCCCCAAAGCCTATTTGGCGATTACCCCTAAAGAAAATTACCATCTTTTTTTACAAGGAGCCTTGTTTAAGGACTTGAAGAAAGGGGTGACTTTTCGATTTCCGCTGGATAGTATAAAGCAAAAAGTTATTTTAACCGTCTATTCTGAAAACTTAGAGGGGTTACCAGGTGAATTCTCCATAGAACGCAACGAAAAAATTGTTGCGTTAGAAAAAGCTGATTTCTTTTCACTTCAAACACGATCGGGAGCGCCCTTCTCTAATTTCTTTTTATTAAGTATACTCTCTGTAATGGCCTGTTTGGGTTTATTGTTCTCTGCCTACCCACGTGTATTTATCTCCTTCTATCGCTATGCAGATTGGATTAGGTGGGAGGTAAAGGATGAGGTGTGGATGAGGCGACCATTTGCGTTACCTAATCTTTTGGTATTATTCACTTTGAGTTTAATCACCGCTTGTTTGGCCTATTTAACGGGTTTTAAAACTGCGCTTAAAGATGAGTTTTTCGGTAATGCGGATAACTTTGTAACTATCTGGCCCAGTGTTCTCTTTATTTTCTCTAAATTGGGCCTCTCTTTTTTACTATTTATCTCACGTTATTTTGTTTATTATTTATTTACAGATTTATTTAAATTGAAGGGCTTAGCCAATGTTCATTATTTTAAATCTCTTCAAACAAATTTGCAATTTTTCACTATTCTATTTGCCACACTTTGTTTTTATGCGGTTTACGTAGGCCCTGCTACAGCGATTGATTTTAGTCCCATTTTATATATCGTAGATTTCTATTTTATATTTCGATTCATTTATTTTTTCCAAAGCTTCCAGCGTAGTTTTTCCTTCCCTAAATTGTTTCTATTCATTTACCTTTTGATCATCGAAGGTCAGATTATCTTGTTTGGTATCAGGGAATTAATTTTTACTTCTTACATCTAGGCCAAGATAAAATTCTGTAAAAAATTGTCGTATATTTGCACTCTGAATTTTAAGGCTGGTATTTTTCCAGTAAAAATTGATTGATTATGAGTAAAACTGCAATTGAAGAAACGAGTCGTTTAAAGAAAGTAAAGAGTATTCTTGTTACTCAATCTGCACCTGCAGATGCAAAATCCCCTTACTTTGAAATAGAAAAAAAGTATAATGTAAAGGTGGATTTCAGACCTTTCATTGAAGTTCAAGGAATTGCTTACAAGGAATTTAGAAAGCAAAAAATTGAAATTCTTCAGCATACAGCTATCATATTTACAAGCCGTCATGCGATCGATCATTTCTTCCGTATGTGTAAAGAGGCAAAGCAGGAAGTTCCTACAGATATGAAGTATTTCTGCATTACGGAACAGACAGCGAATTATTTGCAAAAATATATTGTGATTCGTAAGCGTAAGGTGTTTACGGGTACGAAGACAGCCCTAGATTTATTAGAAATAATTAAGAAACACAAGGGAGAGAAATTTTTGTTCCCTTGTTCTAATAAGCGCCAAAAAGATCTTCCAGATTATATGGGCACTAACGACTTCCAAATTACAGAAGCGGTTATGTATGAAACCGTTTCTGCAGATCTATCCGATTTAGAGAATGTATTTTATGATGTAATTGCTTTCTTTAGCCCTTCAGGAATCACTTCTTTATTTCAGAATTTTCCAGATTTTAAGCAAAACAATACACGTTTGGCTGCTTTTGGGCCCACAACTGCTCAAGCTGTGGTCGATGCTGGATTAATTGTAGATATTCAAGCACCTATGCCAAATGCCCCTTCCATGACCGGAGCTCTTGAACATTACATAAAGCAAGTAAATAAATAATAAAAAAGCCTCTTCAATGAGGCTTTTTTATTATTTTAGCCTACCTATTTTCATCCAACGAATGAAACGCAGCTTGAGTATCTTAATAAAGTCATGTCATTCCCTGCTTCTTGTGGGTTCTTTATTCGTTTGTTTTTCGCCCCTATTTGCCCAGCAAAGTCCGCAATTCAGCATTTTTTCTACCAATTCTACCTTGATTAATCCGGCTTTTTCGGGTTGGAAATCGTCTAATTATGTGGCAGTACAATTCCGAGATCAATGGTCTGGATATACGACAACAAAGGATGGTGCAGGGAATTTAGGAACTACCTGGGTGTCAAGCTCGTTTGGAGTAACGCCTAATGTAGGATTAGGAGTTATTTTTTATTCAGACAGAACGCCATCTGGAGTATCTCAACAGTCTTTTAAAGTACTAGGAGCCTATCATTTAAGGAAAGGTGAAGGTACTTGGTCCTTTGGATTTTCTGCCGGAACTCAAACTAAAACATTTGATGGTCGCTCCTTTCGTGTAAGAGACCCCAATGATCCCGTTACATCGTTATTTTCGGGTTCTACTGCCAGTCAAGCTATTCTTGATTTTGGGGCAGGAATTCTCTATTCAAAATCGAATTGGCAAGTAGGCATTTCTGTTGATCATATAAATTCACCTAATTTTTCTTTTAAAGGGTATTCTGTTTTAATGCCTTTGGAACAAGTCTATTCCTTAAATGGAAGCGCCGAGATTCCTTTGAACGATTACTTTGATGTGTCTCCATACGCCCTATTGAGAGCTTATTCTGGAAATTTAGTTCCTGAAGCGGGTGCTAGAATATATTATAATAAACTTTTTTATGTAGGAACTGGTTATAGGCATGGAGATGCTGCTATGGGTTTATTGGGAGTGTCTATTTTAGACAATAAATTAGATATCGGTTATTCTTTGGATTTAGCTATAGCTAATTCATTGGCTAAGAGGCCCTTATCTCATGAAATTGCTATCAGGTATCAGATTCCTGAACGAATGAAGAAGAGTAAAGTGGTACCTATTCGAACTCCAAGGTTTAGAATCTTGTAGTTTATGGATAAATTCAAGGTGCTAAGTTTTTTAATTAATACTGATATATTCATTAAAAACATTTAAATTTGAAAGATTGTGTGAGTTGAGAATGATGAAGACAATTTATTTACATTATTTTCGTTCACCTAATTACTATAATAATCGAATATGAATTTTCGAATTTTTGAGATTAAGTTTTTATCGGTAATTCTTTTGTTAGCTGTTCTTTTTACAATGCCAAGTTGTTCTAAGAAGGCACCTAGCAATGGTAAATCACTTTCAAGTGAGAAGGGTAAAGAGAAAAAAGGTCCTTTAGGTGGTTTCTTCAGCTTTTTATCAAAAAAGGGCCCTAAGGATGATCCTGGTCTAATGTCTGGTGAGATTATTGCTACGACCAGAAAGGGCTGGAGTCAGCCTACTCCATTTGGTATGGTATTGGTGCCTGGAGGAAGTTTTATCATGGGTCAAGCCGATGAGGATATCACTTCCTCTGTCGCTAATTTTAATCGTAGGGTTACCGTAGTACCATTCTTCATGGATGATACGGAGATAACCAACAATGAATACCGCCAATTTACGAATGCTTTATTAAGGGATTCAGTTTCTGTTTTAGGTGAGGAGCGTATCATGTCAGATTACTATCCAGATACAACCGTTTGGAAAAAAGATTTCTCTTATCATAATGGAGACCCTTTAACAGAGAATTATTTTGCTAGTCCAGCCTTTGATATGTACCCTGTTGTAGGTGTAAGCTGGAAAGCAGCTAAATATTTTGCGCTTTGGCGGACTAAAATATTAAATGATTATCGGGCAAAAGAAGGTAAATACGCGATGCCTTCTATTCAATTACCTACTGAATCGGAATGGGAGTGGGCTGCTAAGGGAGGAAAGGCTGCAGCTAAATATCCTTGGGGTAATCCCTATTTAACCAACTCTAAAGGTTGCTTATTAGCTAATTTTAAGCCAAGACGTGGTAATTTTGATGCAGATGGCTATGCTTACACTGCACCGGCTAACGCTTACACACCTAATGACTACGGCTTATATAATATGGCGGGTAATGTTGCCGAGTGGGTACAAGATTCGTATTCTGAAAATTCTACGGTACTAAACTGGGATTCTAACCCAGTTAATTTAGATGCTAAAGAGCCTCGTAAAGTAGTTAAAGGTGGATCTTGGAAGGATTTTGCTTACTATTTAGAGACAGGTTCTCGCGTACATGAAATTGAAAGTCAAAAAAGATCATATATAGGTTTCCGTTGCTCTATGAGATATCTAGGTAAGGCGCCTACTAAATAATTTAAAAGAAAAACAACTTATCAAATGGAAAAATCGATTAATGTGATTGCCAGTTTTGGTGCAGCAATTGTAATTGTAGGAGCACTTTTTAAAATCTTGCACTGGACCGGTGCAAACGAAATGTTGATGGTAGGTATGTTTACCGAGGCTGCTATCTTTATATTATTTGGTGTACTTTATTTAAAGTCAAAGGAGGAAAAACAGTACGATTGGGAAAAAGTGTATCCTGAATTAGCAGGTGGTGAGGCTCGTCCTGCTGCTGCTCGTCACACAGGTGATGTTCCAGGTTTAGATCCTGAAGCAGTAGCGCATTTGACTAAAAGCTTGAAATCATTAACAGATACAGCCAATAGCTTATCTGATATGTCGAAAGCAACGGGTGCTACACAAGATTTTGTGAAGTCATTAAACTCTTCAGCTGAATCGTTAGGTGGATTGAATAAATCTGTATCTGATGCATCTCAGTCTTTATCAGCTATTTCAGTTTCCTCTACGGAAGCAGCTAAGTACACGCAAAATTATGCAAAAGCAGGGGCTTCTTTAGAGAAGTTAAACTCTGTTTACGAAGCTGAAATCCAAGAGGCTAGCAAGCACATGAAGGCCATCAATAGCTTCTATGGTAATGTTAATGCTAGTGTGGAGCACATTGCAGCCACACAAAAGGATGCAGAATTATTCAAAGCTGAATTAGCGAAATTAAACGCGAACATTCAATCCTTGAATCAAGTATATGGTAGTATGTTAACAGCTATGAAAGGCTAATTATGGCAGGTTTAAAAGAAACTCCCCGGCAGAAAATGATCGGGATGATGTATTTAGTGTTAACCGCCTTGCTAGCATTGCAGGTGAGTGACGCTTTATTGCAGAAATTTGCCCTTTTGAATAGTAGTTTGGAAGTGGCTAATCAATCATCCCTGAAAAAAAGTAAAGGCATGGTACAAGGGATAGAGGAGCGTATAAAAGATCTTCCTAATCCCGCTGCCTATGCTGATGTATTAAGAAAAGCTAACGAAGTTAGAAGAATTACGGATTTACTAGTTTCCCACATTGAAAATGTAAAAGGTAAGGTATTGGAAGCTGGTGGTGGTATTGATCCCCAAACCGGTAATATTAAAAATCCGAAAGAAGAAGAGAAGATTTATGAATTAATGGTTGGTGGGTCTAAACAAGGAGAAGCCTATAAGCTAATTCCTATGTTTGATAAATATTTAAAAGACTTAACCGCATCAGCTGACCCAGGGACTAAGTTTCCTTCCTTAGCTCTATCGGGTAAAGATGATCCTTTAACAAGTAAAGATCCTAATAATGCGAATAAGGATTTTGCGGAATTGAATTTTCAAACTACTCCAGTAGCTGCAGCTTTAGCCACTTTATCTCAGAAACAATCTGAGATCCGTCGCTACGAGGCGGAAGTATTGAATCAATTAGCCTCTAAAGTGGGTGCAAAGGAAATCAAGTTTGATAAAGTATTCGCTCAAGTATCGGCTAATGCAAATACAGTAGTAGCTGGAATGGAATACCAGGCTGAGGTATTTATTGGAGCTACTTCAAGTGGCTTTACGCCTCGCATGAGCATGAACGGCGCTTCTCTACAGGTATTGGATGGACGAGGTCAGATCAAGTTTAAAACTTCTGGAGGAAATTTTGATGCGAATGGTCTTTCTAAGAAAACTTATACAGCTTCAGTTTCTTATATGGGCCCTGATGGACCTAAGACAGAGACAATTACGAAAGAATATTTTGTTCTAAAACCGACTTATAATATTGAATCAGGAACTTTGCCAGCCTTGTATTTAGGTTGTGCGAATCGTTTGAGTGTTGCTAGTGCGGGATTAGGTGCTTTATGGAACCCTAGCTTTACCGCTGATGGTGGTGAAGCAATTGCAGGCGCTAATAAAGGTAAAGTAACAGTGGTTCCGTCTTCAGCAACGGTTACATTAAATGTAAACAATGGTGGTACTTTATTAGGAAAAGAAACTTTTCGTGTTCGCCGTGTGCCAAGACCTGATGTGAAGGTGTTCGGTAATGGATCTGAATTGGATGAGAAGAGAGGTGCGGTTGCATCAGGACTTCGTTCTCTTGATGCTAGAGCAATTGCGGAAGAGTCTTTTAAAACAACTAATCCGGAAGATGCTAATTTTAGAGTAACTCAAGTATATATAGCGCTAGCTAGGGGGCAAAGAAAAGTAGATGATATGACTTTGCCGGGTTCTGGATCTATTACTAAGCTTGCACAACAAGCACAAGCAGGTGATCGTTACTACATAGAAATTAAAGAGGTTCAAAGAAAGAACTTTAAGGGGGCTGTTGAGACGATTCCTTTCAATATGGTTAAAAATATTCCTTTAAATTAATCGAATGAAGATGAATTGGGTGAATAAACTTTTCTTGTGTGCATTAATGGCTGCTAACTTAACCGTTTTTGGTCAAGAGAAGCCTTCCAATGCTAATTCTGCTCATCCTATTGAGGAGCAAGATATTCATTATCGTTTACGTTTATGGAGAAGAATGGATTTAAATGAGAAAGTCAATAAGCCATTTTTTTCAATTAATCACCAGATATCTAAATTTTTAGTTGATTGGGTGCGTGCAGGGATTTTAACTCCCTATAAAAGCGATTCATTAAATGTTAAATTAACGTTAGAGCAGTTTAACGATAATTTAAAAATAGAGGAGTCATTAGGAGGTGGGGGACTTTCTGAAGCTGAAAGATCCGCAGGTTTTGGGGATGAAAATGCAGCGAGCCCTGCAGCTAAGTCGGCTGCACCCGCTGGTGGTGGTGATGATGGATGGGGCTCTGCGGCACCAGCTAAAAAAGAGGATGCTGCTGCGCCAGCGACTGATGCTTTTGCTGAAAAGCCTGTTTCTGCGGCTGCTGAATATTATTTTCCTAAAGATTTATCGATCATTGAAATTAGAGAAGATGCGATTATTGATCGTTTGAGATCTCGCCTCTATTTTGACATTCAATCAATTTCTTTGATTATTCCTGCTTCTAAAACGATCGCTGGATTTGATAAGCCAATAGCGAGTTTTAAGTACAAAGATTTATACGAATTATTTAAAAATAATCCGGACTGTATATGGTATAATGCTCAAAACGATTTGCAGCATAAAAATATGGCTTATGCTTTCGATTTGCGATTATTCAGCGCACGTATTGTGAAGACAGGTAATATCGAAGATAAGTTCTTATCTGATTTATTTGGAGGCGAGAGACAAAGTCTCTTGCAGTCTCAAATGATCGAAAATAAATTATTAGAAATAGAGAGTAGTCTTTGGGAATATTAGGACTCATTTCTTTTGTTATAGCAATTTAAACCACCTTTTGGTGGTTTTTTTGTGTAATAGATGTAACTTGCGATGTCATTAGAATCTTATCCAAATTATGTCGTATCAACGCAAGACAAAAATTGTTGCCACAGTAGGTCCCACTTCAGAATCAAGAGAATCATTAATCCAATTAGCGAAAGCAGGTGTAAACGTTTTCCGTTTGAACTTTTCTCATGGAACTCATGAGGATCATTTGGCGCGTTTAAAAATGATTCGTTCTATATCTGAAGAAATGGGTTTGAATTTAACAATTCTTCAAGATTTACAAGGTCCTAAAATTCGTACACAATTGGTGGAGAACAATGGGGTGCCTTTAGAGGCAGGAAAGCAATTAATCTTTGCGATGGATGAAAATCTATTAGGTACATCTGAAAAAGTAGGTACAACCTATACTTCAATGTATTTAGATGTGAATCCAGGGGAGCGCATCTTAATGGATGACGGTAATTTAGAAGTGAAAGTACTTTCTGTAGATAAAGTGAAGAAAGAGGTAGTTACTGAGGTGATCTACGGGGGAATTTTGAAATCTAAAAAGGGAATTAACCTGCCAGGTACGAAGGTATCTTTACCTTGTTTGACGCCGAAAGATGAGGCAGATTTATACTTTGGCTTAGATCACGGTGTGGATTGGGTAGCGCTTTCTTTCGTTCGTAAAGCGAGTGATATTTGGGATATTAAAGAGAAAATTAAGGCATACGGCAAGAATACACGCGTTATTGCAAAGATTGAGAAGCCAGAAGCGATTGATAATTTAGATGAAATTATTGCTGCGACAGATGCGATCATGGTAGCTCGTGGTGATTTAGGTGTGGAGATGGATGGTGCAGTAGTTCCGTATCTACAAAAAGTAATGGTAGAGAAGTGTACAGCAGCAGGAAAGCCTGTTATTGTTGCGACACAGATGTTAGAGTCGATGATTACTAATCCTGTTCCTACGCGTGCCGAAACGTCTGACGTTGCGAATGCAGTATTACAAGGAGCTTCAGCAACTATGTTAAGTGGTGAGTCTGCTTCAGGAGCCTATCCAGTGAAAGCGGTAGAGACCATGGCGCATATTCATGAAGTGGTAGAGCAGCAGCAAAATGAGATTGAAATTATTCAAGGAAATGAAGCAGCGATTTACTTTAAGAATCACTCTTTAAGTACATCTGCATCTGAGAATGTGCCGTTTCAAGATCGTTTAATTGCAGGAGCTTGCCGATTAGCGCGTGACTCGAAGGCGAAAGCGATTTTGTGTATCACGAATTCAGGTTATACAGCATTCCGTCTATCAGCTCATCGCCCTAAGGCTGATTTATTTGTATTTACCTCAAATCGAGAATTGATGTCTACAATGGGTTTATTATGGGGTGCTCGTGTTTTCTTTTATGATCCAGGAGCTGGTGATACAGAGAAAACGGTAGCTGCGATGGTAGATAAATTAAAGCAGGATAATTTATTGTCGAAAGGTGATATTTTCGTGACGACATTGTCTGTTCCAGCAAATCAAGATAAGAAAACAAATACAGTTCAATTAGGTATTGTAGACTAAATCTAGAATTTAGGTGGTTCTTTTAGATTATGAAAAACAAAAGTTCTTTGATTTCATTTAGTTTAAGAGGGCTGTACACAATCTGGGCTGGGCTCGTTTTTGTCAGTATATTTTTAGCATTATACCCTTTGATCTTTGTTTTTTTACAAAGAAGATCATGGAAAAGAGTTGCACACCGGTTAGTCAGGCTGTGGGGGCAACTCTTTTTTCTTTTTGCTGGTATTCGGATCAAGGTGACTCATCACTTTAAGCCAGACCCGAAGCAAACGTATGTGTTCTGTGCGAACCATTTCTCCTATGTCGATATTGCGGTGGTGGTCGTGATTATTCGTCAGTATTTTTCTTTCGTGGGAAAGAATGCGATGAAGAAGATTCCGCTTTTTGGCTATTTATATGCTAGTTTGAATATTTTGGTAGACCGAAATGATAAGAATAGCCGGGCAAATTCCTTGAGTCGATCCTTACGCGCCTTGCAATCGGGTAGAAGTATTGTCATTTTTCCCGAGGGAGGAATTGTGTTTAAGCAATTACCTTATATGGGGAGTCCATTGAAAGATGGGGCATTTATTATGGCCATTCAACAACAAGTGCCCATTGTTCCCATGAGTTTTCATAATAACCACCAAATCATGGATGACGAAACATTACTGATGCGTCCGGGTGTTTTGCACGTGGAGATTCATCCACCTTTCGAGACGAAGGGTTTAACGATGGAAGATTTGCCTGTTTTACGGGAAAAAGTGTTTGAATCCATACAAAATCCTATCTTAGCGTATTACGGTTTAAAATAAGCGAATATGCGTCTTTTGCTCTTGGTTTTTTTGATGACCTTGTTTTCTTGTGGAACTGCCTCTGAGGAAGAAAAAACGTCTTTGCCACGACCTAAGGGATACCCTTTTCTAGCCATTCCTGCTCATCAATACCGTTCACTTGAGCCTGGTCATCCCTTTTCTTTTGAGGTTTCTTCCTATGCAGAAGTAAAAAAAGATACCGTCTATTTTGCGGAGCCACATTGGTTATATATTTACTATCCTCGTTGGGATGCCTTTATTCAATTGACCTATAAGCCAGTTCTTCAGGATCCTGTTCGTCTTCAAAAAATGATTCGAGATTCCTATTTGCTAGCGTCTAAGCATCAAATGAAAGCTACTCGAATAGAGGAAGGTTATATAACGACAACTAGTGGACGCAAGGCAGCCGTCATTGAATTAGAAGGAGAAGTGGCTACTTCTTTTCAGTTTATTGTGACGGATAGTACAAAACATTTTCTTCGTGGAGCTGTGTATTTTAATACAGCCACTAAGAATGATTCTCTGGCGCCTGTTATTCGCTATTTAAAGCAAGATGCGATTCACCTGATTCAGACCTTAAAATGGAAATAGGGGAGGAGAAAACAGTTTTTGTGGATGCCTTACTTCCGCTTCCCATTCCTCGGTATTTTACGTACCGGGTGCCTCGGGAATGGGCGGAATTTGTTCAGTCAGGATTGCGTGTTGTGGTACCTTTTGGGACTAAGAAAGTCTTGACAGGTGTTATTATCACGGTACATCACAATCCTCCGAAGGAATACCAGGCAAAATATTTACTGGAAATTTTGGACGATTCACCTTTAGTGACGGACTCCCAAATTTCCTTATTTCAATGGGTCGCAGACTACTATATGTGCTACCCAGGCGAAGTTTTTCAAGTGGCTTTACCAGCCGGTTTGAAGATTTCGAGTCAGTCGAAGGTGCAGGTGAATCCGGAATTTTCGAGCCCTGAAACCTTGACGGATCGTGAGTTATCCATCTATGTGGAGATTCGAGATAAAGGGGCAATGAGTTATGATGACTTAGCCAAATTCGCCGAAGTCAAAAGCCCTTATCACCTCATCAAAGCCTTAGTGGGCAAGGATGCAATCATTATTTTCGATGAATTAAAGGACCGATATACACCTAAAGTACAGCGCAAAATTCGTTTGGTTTCTTCTTTTGAAGATAAATTAGCCTTGACGGATTTGATTCAATCACTGGAGGAAAAGCCAAAGCAAATGGCGATTCTATTGCATTATCTGCAATATATTCCGGTGTTAAGAAGTCCGGAGACGAATCAAAAAGGCTTGGCAAAAAACGGTTTCAGTCAAGCAGGCTTGTCGGAAAGTTCCTTACAGACCTTGGTGAAGAATCAAGTTTTCGAGATTTTCGATGTGGTCGTTTCGCGATTCGATGAGGCGGATGAGAATTTTATACCGTCCTCCTTTATGCTGAATGACCCGCAGGAGAAGGCCTATATGTCGATATTGAATCAATTTCAGGAGAAAGACGTTGTCCTGTTACACGGAATAACGGGTTCAGGTAAGACAGAGATATATATTAAGCTGATTCAGGAGGCTTTAGCGAATGGGGATCAGGTCTTGTATTTATTGCCCGAAATTGCTTTGACGACACAGATTGTGGTGCGTTTGAAGCGGATTTTTGGTGAGAAGGTAGGAATTTATCATTCTAAATTCTCGGATAACGAGCGGGTGGAGGTGTGGAAGTCGATCGTGGAGGGGAAATATCCTTTCGTGGTGGGCGTTCGTTCGTCCGTGTTTTTACCTTTTAAAAATTTAGGGCTGATCATTATCGATGAGGAACATGAAACTTCCTTCAAGCAGGCAGATCCGGCGCCTCGTTACCACGCGCGGGATGTGGCGATCGTATTAGCGCATCAGCAAAAAGCGAAAGTTTTATTAGGTTCTGCGACGCCTTCGATGGAGACTTATTACCAGGCTAAGCAAGATAAGTATGGATTGGTGGTCTTGAAAGAGCGTTTTGGGGCTGCACAATTACCGGCGATGCATTTCATCGATACGAAGTATGCGAATCGCATGAAGCAGATGAAGGGTGGATTTTCGGTTGACTTGATTGAAGTATTAGCTGATAATCTGAAACAGGGTAAACAGAGTTTATTGTTCCAAAACCGCCGCGGTTATTCCCCTTATCTACAATGTCAAGACTGCGATTGGATTGCGACTTGTCACCAATGTGACGTTTCACTGACTTATCATGCGCGCGAACAGGAATTACGCTGCCATTATTGCGGACATCACGAGTCATTGATTCATCGCTGCGGAGCCTGCGGCTCCGCGCAAATGAAGACGATGGGCTATGGAACGGAAAAGTTGGAGGAAGAATTGCAATTGCACCTTCCAAAGGCCCGTGTAGCCAGAATGGACCTCGATACGACGCGATCTAAGACAGCTTTCAATACGCTGATTACCGAGATTCAAAAGGGGCAAGTGGATGTTTTAGTTGGAACTCAAATGGTGGCGAAAGGTCTAGATTTTGAGGGTTTATCTCTTGTGGCCATCTTTGATGCAGATAAGATCATTAATTTCCCTGATTTCAGGGCTCATGAACGGGGCTTCCAATTAATTACCCAAGTGGCAGGTCGTGCCGGTCGACGGGATGTCCAAGGCCAAGTATATATTCAGACGAATCAGCCGAATCACCGCTTGTTTGGCTACATTCAGGAAGGTAATTACGAGCAATTGTATGCGGACGAGATGATCGAGCGCGAAGGCTACCATTATCCGCCGTTCACACGCCTGATTAAAATCGTAATGCGCCATTACGAAGCAAGGAATGTGGAAACCGCCGCGAAGGATTTAGGGGTGTTGCTGAAGGCCAAATTTGGTAATGGTCGTGTCCTAGGTCCTGAAAAACCTTTGATTGAGCGTATTAGAAATCAATACGCCATGGAAATCCTAATCAAGCTAGAGAAAGGGGTGGGCTTAGCCGCTTTCAAAAAGCAGCTAAGGGAAGAATTGGATACGCTCAGTACGAAGCCCGCCTTCAGAGGCGTTCAAATCAGCGTAGACGTCGACTGTAACTAGCGAACGTGAACTACCTCCTCGTAGGGTACACGTAAACGTGGTCCCCACACTCCTTCTGCCGTGCCTTTACCCACTGATACAATCATATTAATTTCTGCTCCAGCTGGCAGTTTCAAGTATTTTTTTACGCGTTGTGCATCAAAACCTTCCATTGGGCAGGATTCAAAACCTTCAGCCGCGATAGAAAGCATGAATGTTTGTGCAGCTAACGCACATGATTTATGCACCATCACACGTTGATCCGCTTTGCCGCCAAAACGCATCATCGGTTTTTTCAAGCCCATCCAGAAACAGATATTCCAGCGGATGAAAGTAGATATACCAAAGATGTCATTGCGGTATAACAACGGAATTAGCTTGCCATAGTATTGCAAGCCTCTTTTCTGCATTTTCGTAGGCTCTCCTTCTATAGAGTCCTTTACCTGTTGTAAGTTCCAGGCTGCTCTTTTTTTCCATAGATCTTGACGAGTTACAAAAACCACCAAATGAGCGGTGTCTTTTGCGGCTGATTGGCCTAGGCATAGTGGTTGAAACGCTTTTTTCTCTTCTTCACTTTTGATCCAATAGAACTCCCATAGCTGCATATTACTACTATTGGGGGATAAAATTGATCTCTGTAAGCTACGTTCTATGACGGCATCATCCACTTTCACGGTGGGGTCATAGCGTCTGTTTGAACGTCTCTTTTGAATTATTTCTTCAAATTGGGTTGAAAGCATTTCGGTTTTTTTGTGGCAAATATAGTAGAAAATCCCCGCTTTTGCCTTCGATTTGTTTACCTTTGTGGTTCGTATAAATTTTTTAAAAAGTAACCCACATTTATATGCTTAATCTCGTTTTATTTGGGCCTCCAGGGGCAGGCAAAGGTACTCAGTCCGCAAAATTAATTGCGAAATATGGTTTAATTCACTTGTCTACAGGTGATTTATTGCGTGCAGAAATTACAGCTGGTACGACTTTAGGTCTAGAGGCTAAGAAATTAATGGATCAAGGAATTCTAGTTCCGGATGCGGTTGTGATCGGAATGATCGAGAATAAATTGAACGAGAACAAAGAGGCGCCAGGCTTTATTTTTGATGGCTTTCCTCGCACAGAAGCACAGGCTCAGGCTTTGGACAACTTATTAGCCGGACATCAATTAGCGATCAATCACATGATTGCTTTAGAGGTGAGCGAAGAAGAATTAACGCAGCGCTTATTAGAGCGTGGCAAAACTTCAG
>JBEBDF010000049.1:0-15000 GCA_041157105.1 Bacteroidota bacterium
TCTGCATCCAGATGGGCAGGGAACTTAGTCCGAAATTCAGATAATGCCTCGTGCGATATTTCGCTTGTTAAGATTTGATCCTTCGATTTTAAATCAAGCAATAAATTACCTTTGAAATCCACTAACAAAGAATCTCCTGCATAAGCTAAATCATTGGCATCCATACCCACCCGATTCACACCTACCACATAGGCTAAATTCTCAATGGCTCTAGCTTGCAACAAAGTTCTCCAGGCATTCGCCCGAGGAGCAGGCCAATTCGCTACATAGATCGCGGCATCGTAGGCCAAGCCTACATTACGTGACCAAACAGGAAAACGTAGATCGTAACACACAAATAAAGCTATTTTCCAATCTTTGTAGGAAACAATCACTTGCTGATCACCTGATTGATAAAATTCATGCTCCCCACCCATGCGAAACAGATGATGTTTGTCATAGGAAGTGTAGGCACCCGATGGCTCTACCGCATATAAACGATTGTAAAAAGAAGTATTGTGTTTTACTTTTAAAGAACCTACGATTAAGGCTCCTAAACGATTCGCTTGTACTTGCATCCACTGCAGGGCTGGACCTTTACCAATTTCAGCCCCCGCGGGCGACATAGAAAAGCCCGTAGCAAACATTTCAGGCAATATGACAACATCGGTAAAACCTTTCAAAACAGCCAATTTTTCCTCCAAATGAGCACAATTAGCAGAAGGATCTTCCCAAACTAAATCGGTTTGAACTAAACTTACCCGTAGATTTGTCATAATTGCCGATATTTATTTGGCAATATAGGAATAATAGATTTTCAAACGAGCCTTAAATGCTTGCAAAGGAACAAACCGAGCACTCTCATTATTAATTCCAGAATTCCCAACAGCATTTATAGAGAAAGCAGGTGTAATTAGCCAACCTGAGTTTGCTTGTTTGCCCACTAACAAAGACTGAACAGCAGTAGTAACATTAAATGTATATGTCTTCGATAATTGATTTATAGAGGCCGTATTAACACCTGTACCACCTTCAGACAATAAGTATTTTAAACCATAACTATTTCTTAGTGTACGATTCGTAGCATTTGTCTCTACTATTGATAATTGTCCAATTGTATTAATTAAATCAATATTATCTGCGGCCGTCAAAACCAATTCGGCTTTGTTTACAGCTACATTTCGATTTCCTTTCAGATTCAATAAATAGGGAAATTCAATCTTTGTTGCAACACCAGTTCCAGACTGCACATAGGTCAATCCGCTTGTTAGAGTAGAAGCAACAAGATCACCAGGTTTTTGCAATGCCGCTAAAGGTCCGGATTTAATGGACTTTATTTGATTAAACCGTGCTAGTAATTCCGGAGTAAACGAATTAGATAAAGAGAAATAGTAATCTATATTGTACAATTTTGCATCACCCGGATTGTGATAATACAAAGTCATCCGAGAAAACCCTGGATTAAAATTAATTATCGCTCCAGCGGATGTAGCGGTTGATTTAAACAACATTCCTGGAAAATAATTTCTAAATGCCTTACCTCCAGCAGCTACATTTTTGTCGGCAAACTTACTCAACAATTCACGTCCAAAAGTGTCAGACATCCTGAATCGAAGCGTATCAAATTGTGCCGAATCGCCATTTATCGCTTTCGTCCGAATAGGGCGAGGACTAAAGGTATGACGACCTAAAATAGCGGCATCGGTCCGAATAGTTGAGTTAGCGAAATAATTAGTTTTTAAACTCAAACTATCAAGTAATCGATATACACTTAACGTTTGGGATTTAGTCGTATCTCCTTGAAAACCCGCATAAACCAATCTCAAAGTCAACGAATCGTAGACTGATGTTTCATTCGCAAATAAAGTATCAATATTCGAAACCTGAGTAAAAAAAGATGTCTCAGATATACCTAAAACGGGATGATTATAGCTCCCGGCTAACAATACAGACGGAGATCCTGTATAAATCGAATCGATCAAAACTGTCGAAGATTTAACTGTAATCGTATCCGAATAATTCAAACCCACTTCCACGCTAAACAAATCGTCGCCGATTTCTTTAGGTGTATCACAGGATGCAAGGAATAAGGAAAGAATTCCTACCCATTTAATTGCCGGACATTTCCAAGTAGGTTTTTTCGAAGAAATCGAGGTCATTATCGGCAATATTTTGAGAAGTTTTATGTTGATATTCATCAATAATCGATTGAATACGGCTGTTATCCGCATTTTCTAAAGAAACTATTTTGTCCGCATACTCTGCACCTATCTTAATAAAGGCTTCGTAATTCCCACCAGCTAAACTTCCTAAGTTAGCTTCATCTAAGTCACCAATCTTCACTTTCTCGATCAGATCGTCTGATTCAAACGTGAAATCAAAGGCTGAATTGTGTGGAGAGAAAATAGTTTTCGAATCTTTGTAAATGGGGTGATTCTGGTAATGAGTCGATATATACAAAGGCACTAAACTTGACATCCAGTCATTACAATGAATGATATCGGGTGCCCAACCTAACTTCACTACCGTCTCTAATGCTCCTTTGCAGAAGAAAATTGCACGCTCGTGATTGTCTGGATAAAACGCGCCCTCCTTATCGTTAAGCACATATTTACGTTGGTAGTAATCTTCGTTATCGATGAAGTAGACTTGTAATTTCGCAGCCGGAATACTCGCTACTTTAATGGTCAAAGGCTTTTCCTCCTCACCCATTGGAATGGTAATACCTGAAAGACGAACCACTTCGTGCAAACGGTTTTTACGCTCATTGATCGAACCAAATCTAGGCACTAAAATTCTGATTTCCATGCCTCTTTCCTGCATTGCAGTCGGAAGAGCACGTACGAAATCTGCAATTTTTGATGTGTTTTGAAAAGGATCTACCTCACTTGAAACGTAAAGAATACGTAATTTGGCCATTCTAAATTGATTATTATGGGGAAATTACCCCAAAAAACATTACAAAAGTACAAAAAAATAATCGGATTACCACCATCATTATACAAGGAAAGGTCTTTAATTTGCCATTTGATTTAGAAACCTTATGCTAAAGTCGATAGTAAAATACCTTATTTCTAGTTTACTAGCAGCCGGCTTGTTGTATTGGGCTTTTTCCAAAAGTGAATTGCACTACAATGACATCCTGCTCACTTTTCAGCAAGCTGATTACAATTGGGTAGCCGCATCTGTCATCATCGCCATCCTCTCCCATCTTTTACGAGCTTTGCGCTGGGAGCAATTATTAGGAGCAATGTCCTATCATCCAGGAACTGTGCGCACATTTTCGGCCGTATTAATCGGCTATTTCGCTAATTTTTTAGTACCTCGTTTGGGTGAGGTTTCGCGCTGCGGATCTTTGAAAAAAACAGCTGACATTCCCTTTGAGGAATCTTTTGGGACCGTTATAACCGAGCGCCTTGTCGACCTACTCAGCCTGGTCGCACTGGTAGGCATTACCTTCATTTTTGAATGGGAGCCACTTCAGCAAAGCCTCTTCCCTACCTTGAAATTACCCTCTGGAACGCTTATTATCGTGGCTTCTGTACTAGGATTAATCGGATTAGGAGTACTTTGGAAATTTAAAGATCTGCTGAAAAACGTAGGGGAAGAATCCAAAATTGGAAAAATGCTACTGGGCTGGATTGCTGGTATCGGCAGTATTCGAAACCTGATTTCCCCCGGAAAATTCATCGGATACAGTATCGGAATTTGGCTGTGTTATTTCCTGAGCACCTATACACTGTTTTTAGCCTTCCCCATTAGCGAGAACCTAGGCCTTAGTGCCGCATTAACAGTTTTAGTGATGGGAACTTTCGGAATGGCCACACCTACACAAGGTGGCATAGGGGCCTATCACAGTCTAGTGGCGTCTGCGTTTGTATTCTATGCTTTGAGCTACAAAGAAGGATTTATGCTGGCTACCTTTTTCCACGGAACTCAAATGATTACTCTTTTGTTATTGGGTGGATTAAGTTTTATTTTAAATTTGTTTTTACCCAAAATTTCGTCCCGTGTCGAACAAAACTGAACATAAAATAGTCTCTCTAACGGAAGCCATTGAGATTCGCAAAGCATGGAAATCGGCTGGAGATAAAGTCGTTTTCACTAATGGCTGCTTCGATATTTTGCATTTAGGCCACGTCGACTATCTAGAAAAATCGAGTGAATTTGGCACTCAAATGATTGTTGCTATTAATTCCGATGCTTCGGTACGAACACTAGAAAAAGGAGTCGAGAGACCCGTTAACTCGGAATATGCTCGCGCACGTCTGATTGCTGCTTTGGGATTTGTCTCCCTGGTCATTATTTTCGGGGAGTCGACGCCATTGGAACTCATTCAGGCATTGACTCCTGATGTGTTAGTTAAGGGTGACGATTATACGATTGAGACGATTATAGGGGCCAAAGAAGTATTAGCCACCGGCGGAGAGGTAAAAACCATCGCGTTAGTTCCAGATTATTCAACCACTCAAATCATTCAAAAACTTAAACAATAACCTTATGTATTTCATTGCCATTATTTTTGGAGTCGCAGGTATGCTTATCTCTTGGCGACTAAAATCGAAGTTTAAAACGTATTCACAGACACCTCTACAAAGCAATTTGTCTGGACAAGAAATCGCCGAGCAAATGCTCGCCGATCATGGAATCCACGATGTGCGCATCATCTCAGTGGGAGGTCAATTAACAGACCATTATAATCCTGCAGATAGAACAGTCAATTTAAGCGAGGATGTATTCCACGGCCGAAACGCCGCTGCCGCTGCAGTAGCTGCCCACGAATGTGGTCACGCTGTACAACATGCCAGAGCCTATTCTTTCTTGCAATTACGTAGCGCCCTAGTTCCCATGCTGAGCATCGCGAATGGATTCATGCCCATCCTATTAATGATAGGTATGTTTGCCCTGTATTCTACTGGAAACTCTACCCTATTAGCCATTGGTGTAGCGCTTTTTGCGATGGCTACTTTATTTAGCTTCATCACACTACCAGTCGAATTCGATGCCTCGAATAGAGCGTTGAATTGGATCAAAGAAAAAGGAATCGTGACACCTACTGAATATGAGATGTCAAAAGACGCGCTTTGGTGGGCTGCAATGACCTATGTCGTGGCAGCGTTGGGTATGCTGGCGCAATTGCTTTATTATTTGAATTTGTTGGGTGGGAGAAGCAGGGATTAGAGTATAGATTATAGAGTAGAGAGTAGAGATAAATTAACAAAAAAGGGAGCGTTTGCTCCCTTTTTTGTTATGTCCGAAGGAAAAGAGTCCGAAGGATAAATACCCCATCTCTACTCTATACTCTCTACTCTATACTCTCTAATCTACATTAAGCTTCGACTTCCGATAACTATACCCAAAATAAATCAACACACCAGCCAAGCACCAATACATAAAGCGCTCCCAGTTCGTTGCCCCCATTTGAGTCATCAAGTAAAGGTTAACTAATAGACCTAAAACCGGGATTAAAGATAATTTCTTCGTTACACTGAAAAAGGCCATCACCGCCCAGATTAGGAAGAAACTAGCCATGATTACGTGATCCGCTTTTGCTTCGCCTGAATACAATCCTTCCAGCCAGTCTCCTAGATTTACACCGGAATTAACGATTAAAACAAGCGCTAAAATCAGCGATAAACCCACGTAATAACTAGAGTTGATATAAGGGATTTTGAATTTAGATTTCTTTTGATTCTCCGGGTCAAGATCTAAAACTAATACACCTCCGCAGACTAATACGAATGCAAACAGAGTGCCTATTGAACTTAAGTTAATTACCTCTTCTAGGTTCGCAAATAGGGCCGGAACACCGACTAAGACTCCGGTCATGATGGTGGAGAAGGAAGGTGTGCGGTATTTAGGGTGGATGCGGGAGAAGGCTTTTGGCAATAAACCATCACGTGACATGGTCATCCAGATTCGGGGCTGACCTAATTGATAAACTAATAAAGCGGATGTTAAGGCGATTACGGCGCTAGCAGCTACGATTCCAGCCACGCCTGGCAAGCCCACGTGCATGAACATGAAGGCTAAAGGATCCTCAATTCCAGTTAATTGTTGAGATGGTACAATTCCAGTCAAAACCAAGGTAACAAGTACATATAAAACCGTGCAAATGATCAAGGCATACATCATGGCTTTGGGAATATCCCGCTGCGGATTCTTGCATTCCTCTGCCGTCGTGGATATGGAATCAAAACCAATGTAGGCAAAACAAACGGCTGCCACACTCTTCAAAACTCCAGAGATTCCATTAGGTGCAAATGGCGTCCAGTTCTCTACCTGCACATAAAAAGCACCCACTCCTACCACAATCATGATGACGAGTAACTTTAGGACTACTAAAATATTGTTCGTGTTTTTTGACTCCTTAATTCCAATATAGACTAAATAGGTGATGGCCACCGTAATCAAAAGGGCAGGAATATTAGCTACAAAATGCCACCCAAAAATCGTAGGAGCCGACATATAGGCCGTGTAACCTTCTCTTAAATTCACCGATAAAGCTTCGAATTTCTGACCTGAGGCTAGTGCTGCGGTCGTCTCGGTGAAGGCTCTTTTGGCAGATAAATAATCCATCGTTATAAACTCAGGAACGTGAACACCTAAGCCTTCTAATAAATCTACAAAGTATTTTGACCACGAAATGGCCACTGCCACATTCGAAATCGCATATTCTAATAATAAATTCCAACCCAAAATCCAGGCTACAATCTCCCCCAAACTTGTATAAGCATAGGTGTAGGCACTACCAGAAATAGGCACGGTAGCCGCAAAACGGGCATAACAGAAGGCCGTAAACATACATGCCATCGCAGTAAATACAAATAACATGGATACCGCTGGTCCTCCATTCGCTGAGGCCTGACCTATCGCAGAGAAAATACTCGCACCGATGATCGCCGCCACTCCCATGAAGGTTAAATCCCGCACACCTAGATTGCGATCCATCGAATTACCTTCTAAGCTTTCGATTTCTAATTGATCAGAAATAATTTTATCAATGGATTTCTTGCGAAAAAAACTAGACCACATACGGTATTGGATTGTGAATGAAGGGACAAAAATACATCTTTCTGAAAGAAATTCTAATTTGATTGTTTTCGATTACCTTTGTGACATGTCTGTAGCAGTCGTCATTTTAAATTATAATGGTCAGAAATTCCTCGCTGAATTCCTACCCATTGTCATTTCTACCACACCTAATGCAACGATTTACGTGGCAGACAATGGCTCATCAGACGATTCTTTAAAACTTTTAACCTCCGATTTTCCTGTCGTTTCAGTGTTATCATGGCCAGAAAACTTAGGCTATGCCGGAGGATATAATTTTGCACTTGGCCAAATAAAAGCCGACTATTTTGTTTTAATGAATTCGGATATCGCACCGCGAATGAATTGGTTGGAACCTTTAGTGGCCTATTTTGAAGCTCATCCACTGATCGCGGCTGCGCAACCTTTTTTACTAGATTATCACAAACCTGATTATTTTGAATATGCTGGTGCAGCAGGTGGATTTTGGGATTGCCATGGATACCCATTTTGCAGAGGGCGACTTTTCGATACACTAGAAAAAAATGAAGGCCAATATGCCACTTCTATCGTCAATTGGGCCTCAGGTGCTTGTTTGATGGTTCGTGCTGAAGCTTTTCACAAAGTAGGCGGCTTAGACCCCTACCTTTTTGCGCATATGGAAGAAATCGACTTGTGCTGGAGAATGCAAAGAGCTGGATATACCATCGCTGCCGTAGCCAAAAGCGAAGTACTACACGTAGGTGGCGGAACATTGAATAAAGAGAACCCCTTCAAAACCTACCTGAATTTCCGAAACAATCTGATTTTACTTTACAAAAACCTAGCACCATCTCAGCGTTTTTCGACCATTTTAGTCCGAATGATCTTAGATGGAATCGCAGGTATAAAGTATTTAACGGAAGGAAAATTTTCATCCTTCATGGCTATCCTAAAGGCACATTACGGATTCTACATCTACCTTTTTGCCGTAAAAGAAAAACACAACTTACCAGATGACTTGCAAAAATTATGGCCAAAGAGCTACGATGGTAGCATCTTAAAAGACTATTTCCTGAAAAGCAAAAAGAAATTTAATCAGATCAAATTCTAGATATCCCACACACTTGGGTTATTTCTTTGACGTAAATAGCGGCGAATATTCATCCAAAACGCTAAAATCAAATAAATAATCACAGGGGAACCCATCGTGATAAACGAGGTGTAAATAAAGTACAATCGAATGCTACTGGTGGAAATATTCAACTTCTCTCCTAAGCGAGTACAGACGCCAAATGCCTGATTCTCAACAAAAAATTTCAGTTTTTCCATAGAGTGATATTTAAAAGTCCAAATTTAAGCAAATTTAATTGCAAATAACATTAACTTAAAATAGTGATATAAAATATGTATATTATTATATTATATTTTAAATTAATTCGAAATTTCTTTAAAAAGTCTTGCATGCAATTGTTTTCTTTCTACATTTGAGAGCTTGAAAGACTTTCGTCTGGATGGCATTAATATTTTTAACATTTTTTTTATGCAAACTGGTAAAGTAAAATTTTTCAACGAGACGAAAGGTTTCGGATTCATCGTTGACGATCAAACAGGTGAAGACATTTTCGTACACGTAACTGGCCTTTCAGGTGTTACTATCCGCGAAAATGATTCAGTATCTTATGAAGTTACTGACGGAAAGCGTGGCGCAAACGCTATCAACGTAAAGAAAATCTAATTTTTCTTTCGTTTTTTTGATTAGAGCAAATCAGTATTTTACAATATATATTTAGGTTTACCTATAAAATTGCAACATTGATCTCTAGTTAAAGAGAAATAAAAAAAGCCTTCTTAACGGAAGGCTTTTTTTATGCATATGATTTAAACACTAGCCCTGAATCCAGGCAGTCACTTCGTCCTTTGTCGGCATCGCCGCATCAATCTTTAATTTCTTGCGCATACCACCTAAGTCATTGAATACTTTGTTGGGGTTAGCGGCATCTAATGCTTCCAATGTTAGGATACCCATCTTTTGTAATGCAGGAATCCATACTTCGGAAATACCTCTTTCTGCGAAAGCAGATTCAGAATCTACTTCCTTCACCACTTCTGGGCGCATTTGAGGGAAGAACAATACCTCTTGAATAGACGATTGATTTGTCATCAACATAGTTAAACGGTCGATACCAATACCTATACCCGAGGTAGGAGGCATCGCATATTCTAATGACCGAATGAAATCGTGATCCATCGCCATCGCTTCGTCGTCTCCACGCTCTGCTAAGGCTAATTGATCTTCGAAACGCTCTTTTTGGTCAATTGGATCATTTAATTCAGAGTACGCATTCGCGATTTCTTTTCCATTCACAAATAGCTCAAAACGCTCTACTAAACCTTCTTTCGAACGGTGTTTCTTTGTTAATGGCGACATTTCTACCGGATAATCTGTAATGAAAGTTGGCTGGATTAAGTTTGCCTCCACCTTCTCTCCAAATAATTCATCGATCAGCTTTCCTTTGCCCATTCCTTTGTCCACTTCTATGCCGAACTCCACACACTTCGCGCGTAATTCATCTTCCGATAAAGCATCCACATCTACACCAGAATACTGTAAGATAGCACCTGAAATAGTTAAACGAGGGTATGGACCCGCGAATTCGATTTCATTTTCCCCTACCGCGATCTTAGTTTTATTATGTAAACGAGAAGCAACTGTTTCAAAGATTAACTCGGTCAAGTTCATCATCCAATTGTAGTCCTTGTAAGCTACATAGAATTCCAAAGAGGTAAATTCTGGGTTGTGGGTGCGGTCCATTCCTTCATTACGGAACATTTTACCAAACTCGTACACGCCATCAAAACCTCCTACAATCAAACGCTTCAGATACAATTCATTTGCAATGCGCAAATAAAGCGGCATATCTAAGGTGTTGTGGTGAGTCTTAAATGGACGAGCGGAAGCTCCACCGTGAACGGCTTGCAAAACCGGTGTCTCCACTTCTAACCAACCTCTTTCGTCAAACATGGCGCGCATCGTAGAGATGATCTTCGCCCGTTTGATGAAAATATCTTTCACCGATGGGTTTACGATTAAATCAACATAACGCTGTCTGTAACGCATTTCGGGGTCAGAAAAGGCGTCATAGGTTTGACCATCTGCTTCTTTAACGACAGGAAGTGGTTTTAAGGCTTTGGAGAGAATCGTAAATTCCCGTACGTGAACGGAGATTTCTCCCATCTGCGTCGTGAACACATATCCTTTTACACCAATGATATCACCGATGTCTAGTAACTTTTTAAATACCGTATTGTACAAGGTTTTATCCTCGCCAGGACAAAGATCATCGCGGCGGAAATACAATTGAATACGGCCATTCGCATCTTGAAGTTCCGCAAATGAGGCATTTCCCATGATACGGAAGCCCATCAAACGACCTGCTAAAACCACGTCTTGGAAGTTTCCAGACTCCGGTTTAAATTCTGCCAAAATCTGATCAGAATAAACATTCACCGGGTATTCCTGTGCAGGATAAGGATCAATTCCCATCGCCAACAATTCTTGGCGCTTTTGTCTCCTCAATAATTCTTGCTCACTTAAAATCATTTGAACGTGTTTTTACGAATGAACCACAAAATTAGCCATTTCCTTCGGGATTTAAAACTCTTAAATCTTGTTAATGAGGTTGTGCGAGGCGAATTTTCATTTAAATTCGCAAGACAATTATTAATTCAAAATCAACTAAATGAAAATGAATAATCAGCTTAAGTCGTATGCGATCATTGCATTAATGTCGAGTGGAGTCACTTTAGGTGCCTATTCGCTCTTTAATTTAGGTAATAATTCATCCGGATTCTCGGATGCGCCTTCCGCCTTTACTACCTCCGTATCAAATCAAGTCGTTCCAGGAAACCCAGGTGAATTCACCTATGCTGCAGAAAAAACAACTCCTGCTGTGGTTCACATCAAGACGAAGATGGAAACGCGTCAAAGACAACAACAATTCTCTAGCCCTTTTGATGATTTCTTTGGCTTTGGCGATCCATTTGGTGGCAGTGGCCGTAGACAACAGCAACAACCGCAAGAAGCATCAGGTTCAGGGGTAATTATCTCTGCTGATGGCTACATCGTTACGAATAACCACGTGGTGGCGGAAGCTGCGGAAGTGACAGTTATTCTAAATGATAAGCGTGAGTACAAGGCGAAAGTTATTTCTACCGATCCATCTTCTGACCTTGCCGTTATCCAAATCAAGGAAACGAATTTACCATTCTTAGCTTTTGGCGATTCTGACGCGCTTCGCGTGGGTGAGTGGGTATTAGCCGTGGGTAATCCATTTAATTTAGAGTCTACGGTGACAGCGGGTATCGTTTCTGCCAAAGGTCGTCAAAACATCATCGACCGCGATAGCCCAGACATGAATCCACTTGAATCATTCATCCAAACGGATGCCGCAGTAAATCCAGGAAACTCTGGTGGAGCTTTGGTGAACTTAAAAGGGGAACTAATCGGTATCAACACCGCCATCTATTCTCGTACGGGTCAGTTTGCGGGTTACTCCTTCGCCGTTCCAGTGAGCATCGTGAAGAAAGTGTCTGGTGATCTAATTAAATATGGTAACGTACAACGTGGCTTCTTAGGTGTTCAAATCTCTGAAGTGAATGCCAAATTAGCAGAAGAAAAAGACCTTAAAACTAGCGCCGGTGTGTATGTGGGAGGTTTTTCAGAAAACTCAGCAGCAAAAGATGCAGGTATCAAAATCAACGACGTGATTACTAAAATCGACGGAGTAGAGACTAAATCGACTTCGAAATTAATGGAAATCGTCAGCAGAAAGCGCCCAGGTGAGCCACTTCAAGTAACAGTTAACCGCGATGGCGCTACGAAAGAATTCAAGGTAACCTTAAAGAACAAAGACGGTAACACCGAAATCGTAAAAGGCGACAACTCTCCTGAATCAGCGAAATCAGAATTCTTGGGTGCTAAGTTTGCGAGTTTAACTCCAGCAGAGAAGAAGAAATTTGGCGTAAGTTCAGGTGTAAAGATCGCTGAAGTATTACCAGATGGCCGTCTTGAGATGTATGGCCTAGCGAAAGGTGCGGTTATCACAAAGATTAATGATAAAGTAATTAATACGCCTATGGAGGCAGTTGAGGCTTTAGAATCTAGAAAAGGACGTATTAAGCTAGAGGGAGTGGATGTGGATGGATCACGCTTCATCTACGTACTTTAGGCGGGAGTCGCTAGTCGATAGACTAGATTATAGAGTAAAGAGTAGAGATTAAAGAATAAAGCACAAAGAATAAAGCATAGAGGTGGTATCGCCGGTGGCGATACGTTTGTGAAGGATTTTTCACAAATTGATCCGCGAAGCGGATGCCCTCTTTATACTTTATTCTTTGTGCTTTGTGCTTTTAAAAAGTCGAGACTAGCGACTAGTGACTAGTGACTAAAAAAGCCAGCGCTTCTATCGAAACGCTGGCTTTTTTTATGCACTAAAGAAAATTACTTCTTATAAGTCACTGTTTTAACTGCTTGGATGGTACGCTCGATAGATGGAAGAATTTCTTCAATCAAGGTAGGTGCGTAAGGAAGCGGTAAGTCGCGAGAGTTCACACGAACCACGGGTGCATCTAGATAATCGAATGCCCAACGCTGTAAATGGTAAGCGATTTCAGATGATATAGCCGATAATGGATTAGCCTCTTCTACAACTACGCAACGATTCGTTTTCTTCACTGATTCGACAACTGCAGGGTAATCAATCGGACGAACTGAACGTAAGTCGATTACCTCGCAAGAAATTCCTTGCTTTTCTAATTCTTCTACCGCTGGCATAACCACGCGAGAAAGCATTTTACCGAATGTAACAATAGTTACGGCAGAACCAGCTTTAACCACGTTCGCTTTACCGATTGGAATTAAGTATTCGCCGTCTGGTACTAAGCCTTTATCACCGTACATCACTTCTGATTCCATGAAAATAACTGGATCATTATCACGGATGGATGCCTTTAACAATCCCTTCGCATCCGCTGGATTCGAAGGAACCACCACTTTTAAGCCAGGTGTGTTTGCAAACCAATTCTCGAAGTTAGACGAGTGTTGAGATGATAATTGTCCCGCATTTCCAGTAGGTCCACGAAAGACGATAGGGCAAGAATATTGTCCACCGGACATTGACATCATTTTAGCTGCAGAGTTAATCAATTGATCAATCGCTACTAAAGAGAAGTTAAAGGTCATGAATTCAACGATGGGACGAAGACCGTTCGCAGAAGCACCTACGGCAATACCACCAAAACCTAATTCAGCAATCGGAGTATCAATCACGCGATCTGGACCGAATTCATCTAACATTCCTTGGGAAACTTTGTAGGCTCCATTATACTCAGCAACTTCCTCACCCATTAAAAAAACAGATGCATCACGTCGCATTTCCTCTGTCATTGCCTCACGTAAGGCTTCTCTAAACTGAATTTCTCTCATAAAAAAATGTGAATCTTGTGGGATTAACAAGCGGGTACAAAATTAGGCAAAAAATAGTCTGTTTTCACAAAATCATGGTAATTTTGAGGAATCCATTGAAGAAAAAATCCTATGTCTGTCGAAATCGCGTCTATTTCAAAATCTTTGCCCTCATTTTTAGGCCAAAATACTTATTTGCAAATAGCGGTTCTCATAGACGAGCAAACTTCCAAGCATTGCCTTCCGCTCATTCAAGCCTATTTGCCCAAAGGTTTCATCAAGATTCAAATCAAATCAGGCGAGAACAATAAGCACTTGGGGACCTGTGAAAAGGTTTGGGAGGCGATGACGAAAGCGAACATGGATCGCCACGGTTTATTGATCAATTTGGGTGGTGGTGTAATCGGAGATTTAGGAGGTTTTTGTGCTTCTACTTACAAGCGAGGAATCGATTTCATCCAGATACCTACGACGCTTTTGGCTCAAGTAGATGCGAGTGTAGGTGGAAAATTAGGGGTTGACTTTCAGGGTTTAAAGAACCATATTGGGGTTTTCAACTTACCTAAAACGGTTTTAATTGATCCAAACTTTATTCAGACTTTACCAAGTGCACAAAAACTTTCGGGTTATGCGGAAATCATCAAACATTGTTTGATCCGTGATGCGCAGAAATGGGAACAAATCAGCCATACTGACTTTTCAGAAGTAGATTTTGCTGGCCTTATTGAACATTCAGTGGATATTAAGAAAGCAGTCGTGGCGGAAGATCCGACCGAAAAAGGCTTGCGTAAAATCCTGAACTGGGGACATACCCTAGGGCATGCGGTGGAAACATTCTTATTGGATCAAGGAAAACGCAAAATCTTGCATGGCGAGGCCATCGCTGTGGGAATGATCATGGAGGCATTTATTGCCTTTCAGCGCGGATTAATTACGGAAGTAGAACTGGGAGATATCGAAGTTTATTTATTCGAGACCTATGGGAAGGTAGCGTTGAAGGCTTCGGAGATTCCGGCCATTATTGCCTTGACCCTTCAAGATAAAAAGAACAAAGGTGGAGAGGTGAGATTCTCTTTGTTAACGGGAATTGGGGACTGTGGCTATGATATTCCGGTCAGCAAATCGGAAATGAAAAAGGCGATTGAGTACTATATCGGCTAATTATTCGATTACTTGCGGCACTTTGAAATAAGTCTCGTTTGTATCAGGACCTAATGCTAAGGCTTTGGCACGATCTAACGTTACCTTACCCTCATCTTCGCGGAAGTTATTTAGAGCAGAAGTCATATGGACCAAAGGTTCAACTTCCGACGTATCTACCGAATTCAACGCTTCCATCCATACCAATACCTTGTTGATGGAATCCTGCATCTCTTCTATCTTCGATTCGGGCATCTCTAATCGAGCTAAATGCGCAATTTTCTTCACATCCTCTTGACTAACCTTCATTTTCTTTCGGCTTTAATTTTTTATCCTCGGGCATTTGTTTGTCCAAAAAAGCATTCAATCGATCGCGATCAAGGGTAGACGTAATGGTTCCAAAT
>JBEBDF010000050.1:0-14468 GCA_041157105.1 Bacteroidota bacterium
GACCTTGATCCCATTAAGTGCTTTAAAAAATAACCCTACACTGACCCCTTCTAAAAACGTAATTCCATTATTAACCGAATCATTGGGGGCCTACCGCTCAGGCTGGTTACAAAGAGCAGATACGACTTGGTTAAAACGATATTTCGCATAAGATGGCAGAGGATCTAATCAAAATCGAGGGAACCCGTAAGGAGAAATACGCCTCGCTTTATCCCCAAATTCAATCTCTTTTAGCAGGAGAGACAGATAAATATGCAAACCTAGCAAACATTGCTGCGGCAGTGCATGAAGTATTTGGCTTTTTCTGGGTAGGGTTTTACCTGACTAAAGAGGATCAATTAGTCTTAGGTCCATTCCAAGGGCCTGTTGCATGTACACGGATTCCCTTTCACAAAGGCGTATGCGGACATGCTTATACGACGCGCGAAACAGTTTTAGTTCCAGATGTGGAGGCTTTTCCGGGGCATATCGCTTGTGCATCTGCTTCGAAATCGGAGATCGTTTTGCCTGCCATCGTAAATGGAGAGGTTGTGCTTGTTTTTGATCTGGATTCAGATCAATTAGCAGACTTCTCTGAAGTGGATCAGGAAGGTCTCGAGAAAATCATCAAGTTAATTGAGGAGTCTTGGACTACGTGGTTTTAAGCTAATTTAGCAATCACCGTTTCGCCTCCTACCGGTTTGTCATCGATATTCACGCAGATTTCTGCGTCTAATGGCAAGTAGATATCGATACGGCTTCCGAATTTGATGAAGCCGAATTCCGTCCCTTGAATGACAGCATCACCTTCTTTTGCATACCAGCAAATACGTTTCGCTAAAGCACCTGCGATCTGACGGAATAAAACTTCTGTGCCGTTTTCATGCTTCACTACGTAAGTGGTACGTTCATTTTCTGTACTTGATTTAGGATGCCAAGCCACTAAGAACTTGCCTGGGTGGTATTTGAAATAAGAAACAATTCCAGAGATTGGGTTGAAGTTAATGTGCACATTGATAGGTGACATAAAAATAGACACTTGGCGACGTGGGCCATTAAAATACTCTGTTTCAACGGTTTCTTCGATCACCACTACTTTACCATCTGCCGGTGCGATGATGTGCTTCGGGTTAATCTCCGTCACACGCTTGGGAACACGGAAAAATTGTAAGATGATGAGATAAAATAAAGAAGTAATGACCACGATGGTCTCTCTTACATAAACACTTTCAGGGAAGAAATACGCAACCAGGCCATTAATACCTAATACGATGAGTAATGAAGTCAATAATAGGGTCCGTCCTTCTCTATGTAATGTCATGCGTTGAATGCTAAATAACCTTGATAATTTACAAAATTAGTTATTTTTGAGGACGCAACCACATCTAAATGCTAAAAAAAGCAATTCTGTTCTTCTTATTCTTTACCCAAATAGCCTTCAGTGGCCTGGGACAGTATATTAAATGGCAGGAGGATCACTCCGTAAATTATTTACGTTTAAACGTTATTACACGTGTAATTGAACGCTTTAGTCATAAGACCGGTTGGCTAAAGTTAGATACCATTAAGTCTAGTAATGTAGATTTTAGAGAAATTCTACCCACAGCCGAAGGAGTTCACGAATTTCAAATTAATCAAGGTTCTACCTATTACTTAACGATACATTGTACGGGCCAGGTATATGTTTTGGATAAATCTAATTGGACCTTGAATCGATTAGATAAAACATTTTTTCGAGGATCTAATTGTAAGAATAATGTCTTCAAGCGGGGAGACGATTTATATTCTTTTGGCGGATATGGATTTTGGCGATCTACTAATTTGTTAACTAAGTATGATTTTATTGCCAAAGAATGGTTGAGTATCGGTGCTGAAGGAGATGTACCTGCTTCAATTTTTGATGGGTTGGCGGGATATTCACCTAAAAAAGATCGCTTCTATCTTTTGAGTACCGTAGATATGAATGATACGGAGAAGAAAACCGCCTTTAATCGGGATTATGGGATCTATGAATATGATTTTTTTAATCAAAAATTCACCCGTTTGGGAGAAATTAAACTTGAAATCGTCCGGAATTTCTTAGACTCCAAAGAAACCAAACCTTTTGTATTTAATGGACGCTATTTTATTATTTCCGATAAGCCAAATAAAGAATTTGCTTACGATACGATGTTCTTTATTGATGTGGAGGATAACTTTAAAGTATATCAATGGCAAAATCCACACCGTATCTACCTAAATGCACAACAAGGGGATGATGCTGAATCCTATATGCACGTAAGTGGAGATTCTTTGGTTTGGTCTAATAATTTAGTAAAAGCTTCTCTAGAAGAGCCAGGTTATTCGGTAGCTTCAGTGCAAACCTTACTTAATGAGTCGGTCTATGTAGGCACGTTAGACGAAGGTACTTGGGTGGAAAAATTCTCTTTTCTGGCTGGAATTTCAGTAGGAACGCTAACCTTACTATTGTTATTTATCTTATACCGTCGATATCGGTTAAATAGATTAAATCAATCAATTCGAATGACACTGGGTGCAAATGAGCGCCTATTCTTGGATTTCCTGATTTTAAACTACGAGCAAGGCTTTGTAAGCGGGCATCAGATAATCGCTTTTTTTGGCAAACATAAAAGCTCACCTGAATCGCAAAGACAATTTAGGGCGAAATTGATTGAGAATTTCACCAAAACCTTGAGTCTAATTTTTAAAAATCAAGAAATACTGGATGTACAATTAGATGAGCGTGATCAACGTATGTTTACGTATCGTTTGCATTCCGATATATACAAGAAACTGAAGAATCTTTAGTCCTTAAAGATGATGATGGGTTCAGTTTCAATCGTATTACTTTGATTGAAGGCGTTGTCTCTGATGAAGATTTTGAACTTTAACGTATCATTCTTCGCTGTAAATTGGGGGCTATATCCCTTATAAAAAGCATAGACAAATTGTGTTGAATAGTCGATGCTGCCCTCAATAGGTCCCGATTTTTGATTCGGCTTAAAGTTGAAATTCATCAAACCACCCAGTGCAGGAGTGAACGTGATAGGAATAAAGACCCCATTCTTCTGTAGTAGAACTGATACATCGAAATTGCGAAAATCCTTGTATTTAACGTCGGATTTTAGCTGAGATTCCGTTAATCCTAAATCGCCCTCTGCGTCTTGAAAATTGATACTCATAATGACCGAATCGATTTTTGTTGTTCCGCCAAAACCATCATTACTCGTTTTCGTGATCTTCTGAATCGATTTAAATGAAATAACAGGCGTGGAGCTAAAGTTAGGTTCTTGTACACAAGCTCCTAGACTTAGTAAAATAATCGCTACAACTCCGGCTAATTTTCGCATTGATTCATTCGAATTTCGACAGTAAAGTTAATGATTTGCGTTAATTTTGCGCAACATCAGGTAAAATCAAATGGATCAAGCGATCACAAAAGAAAGGGAAAGTTTAAAAAGGCGTGTCTTGCATGTGCAAGAATCTGAATTTGAGGCGCTGGCTTTGGACGTATTTCGTTTTCAAGTAGCTAATAATCCACTTTATCAGCAGTATGTGCAAATGTCAGGGGTTACACCAGAAAAGGTAGGGCATTGGACATCAATTCCCTTTTTGCCCATCGAACTATTTAAATCCCACCAGGTATTAACTGGGTCTGAACCGGTTTTATTTTCTTTCGAAAGCTCTGGCACGACGGGTCAAATTCCCTCGAAGCACCCCGTTTGTGATCCCGGATTTTACCAGCAGATTTCTACTATCGCCTTTGAGCGGGAATATGGACCGCTGAGTGATTACCATATTTTTGCCTTGCTGCCTTCTTATTTAGAGCGCTCTACTTCCTCGCTTGTCTTCATGATGGATCATTTCATCAAGGCATCCGGCTCCGAGTTATCTGGATTTTATTTGAATCAATATGCTTCGCTGGTGGATGCTTTGCACATCGCGTTAGCGACAGATAAAAAGGTGTGGTTGATGGGTGTGACTTTTGGGTTGTTGGATTTAGCAGATTCTGGAATTGATTTAACTTTTCTAAAGGAGCACAAAGATCAATTGATCGTGATGGAAACGGGCGGGATGAAAGGTCGTCGCGAAGAGTGGATTCGCGATAAAGTGCACGCGTATTTGCAGGAAAAAATGGGGCTTGATTCGATTGCCTCCGAATATGGAATGACCGAATTGTTTTCCCAAGGCTATGCTAAATCGCAGGGAATATTTACGCCGGCATATACGATGCGTGTTTGTTTACGGGAGGTGAGCGATCCGTTTGCGTTAGTCACTCAGCCACATAAAACAGGCGGAATTAAGATCGTAGATTTAGGCAATATCGACTCCTGTGCGTTTATTGAAACGAGGGATTTAGGCTCTCTAGAAGAAGATGGGGTGCGATTTAAAGTCTTGGGCCGTTTCGATAATTCGGAAATGCGTGGCTGCAGCCTGATGGTTTCAGGGATGGGGAACTAACCAGGACGATCCGTCCTCATAAAATTCATTTTTCCAAATAGGCACTTCTTGTTTCAAGGTATCGATTAACCATTCACAAGCTTTGAACGCTTCTGCTCGGTGTACAGAAGTAACACCTATTAAAACGGCAATATCTCCGATTTCTAAAGGACCAGTTCTGTGAACTAGCGCAATGCGTTCAACCGGCCATTTCGAGGCAGCTTGTTCACACAATAATTCGATTTGTTTTAGCGCCATAGGAGGGTAGGCCTCCATTGTCAATGCTTTGACGTCTTTTCCCTGATTCTTATTTCTAATCGTACCTATAAACAGACAAATACCACCTGCCACCGGATCCTGCAGGAATCGGTAGTAAGGATCGATCGAAATCGCTTCAGTACTTAAGTCGATTTTATGAATCATTTTCTGCTGTAGGTCAAATAGCTGTATTGGTAGGTGTTTTTCTCATCTGTCACACCGCGTTCTTTTTCTGTTAACTCCCATTCTGAAGCAGTGATTTCTGGGAAAAAGGCGTCGCCTTCGAAAATATCATGTAATTGAGTCACTAAAATTTGATCCGCTATCGCTAAAGATAAGGTATAAATTTCAGCACCTCCCACGATGAAAATGTCTTCTCGGCTGAGTGACTTTGCTTTCAATATTGCTTCCTCGATGGAGGTTGTGCAGATGACGCCTTCGATTTGTAAGCCGGGTGTGCGGGATATGACAATCGAGGTGCGATTTGGAAGAGGCTTGCCTATGGAATCGTAGGTCTTTCTTCCCATGATGATCACGTGACCCGTGGTTAAGGCTTTGAATCTTTTCAGATCTGCTGGCAAATGCCAAATCAGTTCATTATTTTTTCCAATGACCCGGTTTTCATCAAAGGCTACGAGTATTTTTATCACGATTTCTACAATTTGTTGTCAAAAATAAGGGAATTTTTGGGTTCTGCCTCACCTACACAAAAGTCTCTTTTTTATTTTGCAAATCGACCCTAAAACGCTAACTTTGCACAATTTTGGAGCTTAACCAAAAGCACCCAAAAACACATATACATTCAGCTTTTAATTTATACCCCCTGTGCCTAAAGATTCCTCGATTAAATCCGTCCTAATTATTGGTTCTGGTCCTATTGTGATCGGTCAAGCTTGTGAATTTGACTACTCTGGTTCCCAAGCCGCCCGTTCCTTACGGGAAGAAGGTATTGAGGTGATCTTAATTAACTCGAATCCGGCGACAATCATGACCGATCCGATGAACGCGGATCACGTGTATTTGAAGCCTTTAGAGAAATCATCGATTATTCACATTTTAGAGAAGCATAAGATTGATGCGGTTTTACCTACCATGGGTGGTCAAACTGCCTTGAACCTTGCAATTGACTGTGATGCGGCGGGGATTTGGGAGAAATATGGGGTTCGAATCATCGGTGTAGATATTAAGGCCATCGAGACGACGGAAGATCGCGAGAAATTCCGTTTGAAGATGATCGAAATCGGGGTAGGCGTTTGTAAGGGACGTACCGCTCGTTCGTTCCTGGAAGGAAAAGAGATTGCACAAGAGACAGGATTCCCATTAGTAATCCGTCCTTCGTTCACTTTAGGTGGAACGGGTGGAGGCTTTGTGCATGACCCTAAAGATTTTGATGCGGCCTTGAACAAAGGTTTACACGCATCACCTACTCACGAGGTATTAGTGGAGCAATCCATCATGGGGTGGCAAGAATATGAATTAGAATTATTACGCGATAATTTAGGGAACGTGATTATCATCTGTTCGATCGAAAACTTCGATCCAATGGGTATTCACACAGGAGATTCAATCACGGTGGCACCTGCTATGACGCTTCCAGATACGATCTACCAACGCATGCGTGACATGGCTATCAAGATGATGAACGCCATTGGTCAGTTTTCGGGGGGGTGTAATGTTCAGTTTTCCTTGAACCCGGAGACAGATGAGATTATCGCGATTGAAGTTAATCCGCGGGTGTCTCGCTCCTCGGCTTTGGCCTCTAAAGCAACAGGTTATCCGATTGCTAAGATCGCTGCGAAAATGGCCATCGGTTTTAACTTAGATGAATTAACTAATGCAATTACGGGAACGACGTCCGCTTATTTCGAGCCGGCATTGGACTACGTGATTGTGAAAGTGCCGCGTTGGAATTTTGACAAATTCAAAGGCGCAGATCGCACCTTAGGATTGCAAATGAAATCCGTAGGTGAAACCATGGGTATCGGCCGTAATTTCCAAGAAGCCTTACAAAAAGCGTGTCAATCTCTCGAGATTAAGCGGAATGGAATGGGTGCGGACGGTAAGGAATTGCGCGATCAGGATGCTATTTTGTACTCATTAGCGAATCCATCATGGAACCGTTTGTTCCATATCTATGATGCCTTCAAAATGGGCATTTCGTTCAAGACGATTCAGCAATTAACGAAGATCAACAAGTGGTTCTTGAACCAAATCGAAGATCTAGTGCGCGTGGAGAAAGAGATGGAGAAATATTCCATTCAAAATATCCCTACGATATTATTGGAAGAAGCGAAGCACAAAGGTTTCGCAGATCGCCAAATCGCCCACACTTTACGTTGCCTAGAATCAGAAGTCTACGATAAGCGTAACGCGGTAGGTATTAAGCGTATTTACAAATGCGTGGACACTTGTGCGGCAGAGTTTGAAGCAAAGACACCGTACTACTACTCGACTTTTGGTCAAGAAGGTGCATCAGCTGTTTTAGATAACGAATCGGTTTCTTCGACTAAGAAAAAAGTCGTGGTATTAGGTTCAGGTCCTAACCGCATCGGTCAGGGGATTGAGTTCGATTACTCGTGTGTACACGGCGTTTTAGCGGCTAAAGAAGCAGGATACGAAACGATCATGATCAACTCGAATCCAGAAACGGTTTCGACAGATTTTGACATCGCAGATAAATTATACTTCGAACCCGTATTCTGGGAGCACGTATACGACATCATTCAGCATGAAAAACCAGAGGGCGTTATCGTTCAATTAGGCGGCCAAACAGCTCTTAAACTAGCCGAGAAATTATCTAAATACGGAATCAAGATCCTAGGCACCTCATTCGAAGCCTTGGATTTAGCGGAAGACCGCGGGGCATTCTCGAGTTTATTGAAAGATTTAGGTATTCCATATCCGAAATTTGGGGTATGTGAAGATGCAGACAATGCGGTGGTTTTAGGCCGTGAATTAGGCTATCCATTACTTGTTCGTCCTTCTTATGTGTTAGGGGGTCAATCGATGAAAATCGTCATCAACGAACAAGAATTAGAGCAACATGTGGTGGATATCTTACGTGATATTCCAGGAAATAAAATCTTACTAGATCACTTCTTGGAGAACGCGATTGAAGCAGAAGCAGATGCGATTTGCGATGGCGAAGATGTATATATCATCGGATTAATGGAGCACATTGAGCCAGCAGGAATTCACTCCGGCGACTCCCACTCCGTATTACCCCCTTTTGATTTATCAGATAACGTGATTAAGCAAATCGAAGATCACACGCGTAAAATTGCGGTGGCTTTGAAAACAAAAGGATTATTGAACATCCAGTTTGCTGTAAAGGACGAGGTGGTGTACATCATCGAAGCGAATCCACGTGCTTCTAGAACGGTTCCATTTATTTGCAAGGCTTACCAAGAGCCTTACGTGAATTATGCAACGAAGGTGATGTTAGGAGATAAAAAAGTAAAAGATTTCAATTTCAAGCCCGTGAAAAAAGGATTTGCGATTAAAATTCCGGTATTCTCCTTCTCTAAATTCCCGAATGTTAACATGGAATTAGGGCCAGAAATGAAGTCGACGGGTGAGGCAATCTATTTCATTGATGATTTGAAAGATGATTTCTTCCGCAAAGTATATGGTGAACGAAATTTATATCTAAGTAGATAAGATGTTAAAACTTATTGCGATCATATTGGTTATGATTTATGTGGTTATACCATTACTTCGTTTTTTGATGAAGGGATACGTAATCACGCAGGTGCATAAAAAGATGTCAGAGCAAGATATTCGCTCAAAACAGGCTTCTTCGAAGTCTAGAAAAGAGGGAAGTATTGATGTAGACTATGTGCCACCCAAAACAAAATCAAAAACAGATGATATTGGGGGCGATTATGTTCCCTACGAGGAAATTAAGGAATAATATGATGCGTCGTATCTTACTTTATTTCATGTTGTTTACCTGTCTTTTGACCAAAGATGGGATTTCGTATGCCTTTGATTTATTGAAGGAGACAGCTGAGATATCCATGTTTACAGATGTGGAATGGGAAGATGCTAAAGAAGAAGAAGGAACGCCAGAAGACTGGTGGAATCATGGAGCATTGGATAATTTAGTTTTACAAGTGCAAATACCTAACCTGAAAAAGACTTCTTTCCCTGAGCGAAATGAGTCTGAATTGAATGTGCTCTTAGAGCAAGTGAGTCCCCCTCCCCGCATGGCATAATACGCCTGCATAATTGAAACAAAATCATTAAATCTTCTTGTAAGCTATGTCTGAGATGGCATAGTAATAGTTGTCATGAAAACATGGGCATTAGCGTCGATGTTTATCTGTACATTTTTTGTAGGATTCAGCCAAAGCAAAAACTACAAAAATCAGATAAACAGGACTTTAACTGAAAAAATTAATTTACAGCGTACAGTGGAGGAAAAGCAGATTGCTCCCGTAACACAAACGCCAAAGTACCAAAATAAACCATCTAATGTAGAGTGGGTGGACACGGTGAAAAAGAAAAAACAACCTTCTTCCTACAAGCAACATGGAGGAAGACCTAACTAAGTAGAAATGAAAAAATACCTATTCGGATTATTACTTCTGAGCGCTTGTTCAGCTGAAAAAGAAGAAACTGTTGAAATCCAAACGCTGGAGGTTTCAACTCCTATTTCCATAGATACAACTATTCAACAGGAGTTTGTTGCCGATATTCATGCTGTTCAAAATGTAGAAATTCGGGCACGTGTCAAAGGCTATTTGGACCGCATATTGGTCGATGAAGGAAAGCAAGTGAGAAAAGGACAGATCATGTTCACCATTAACAGCCAAGAATATGTGGCTGATTTAGCGCGTGCAAAAGCGGTGTTGAGTCAGGCTTCGGCCGAGTTAAAAGCGGAGGAATTGACCTTAGTCAATACGCGTTTGCTCGTGGATAAAAATGTTATTTCTAAAAACCAATTAGCTATTTCTCTCGCGAAACTCGATGGCCTGAAAGCAAAACGCGAGGAGGCAACTGCGCATGTCCGATCTGCGGAATTGAAGGTTGAAAATTCCAATATTCGTGCTCCTTTTGATGGCATTGTAGACCGCTTGCCTTTTAAGCGGGGTTCTTTAGTAGATGAAGGGACCTTGTTGACTACCCTTTCAGACAACCAACATGTGTATGCCTATTTCAACGTTTCTGAACAAGAATATTTAGCATTTAGTGAACAAGGTGGTGTGAATAAATCAGCAACGGTGGATCTCGTTTTAGCGAATGGAGAAAAATATCCCCAAAAAGGTGTGGTAGAAACGATCGAAGGAGAGTTTGATAAGAACACTGGAAATATTGCTTTCCGTGCCCGCTTTACAAATCCGGATAAACTCTTGCGCCATGGCGCATCGGGAAAGGTCCAATTACCTAAGAAGGTAGCTGGTTATTGGGCTATCCCACAAAAATCAGTCTTTGAAATTCAGGAGAAAAGTTATGTGTTCGTGAAGGAGGCTAGTGGCGCTGTAAAAATGAAAAGCATTATTCCAGACATACGGATTCCGCATTTCTATCTAGTAAAGACAGGATTTTCAGCAAAGGATACGGTCTTAATTGAGGGGATTCAGCTCGTGAAACAAGGTCAGAAAATCAAGTCGACTTTCAAGCCAATGCGTGATTTATTAACGGAATATAAAGCACTTTAAGATGATCCAACAATTCATTACCCGACCGGTATTGTCGATCGTTGTATCGATCTTTATCGTGATTTTAGGGGTAATTGCCATGAAGCAATTACCCATTACGCAGTTTCCTGATATTGTTCCGCCAGCGGTTACTGTGACGACAAAATATACAGGAGCGAATGCGGAAGTTTGTGCCAAAGCCGTGGTAACACCGCTCGAGCGCGCCATCAATGGTGTAGCTGGTATGACCTACATGACGTCGGTTTCCGGAAACGATGGAACCAGTATTATTCAAGTCTACTTTCAAGTAGGTACAGATCCCGATGTGGCCGCTGTAAACGTACAAACCCGTGTGCAAACCGTTCTGGATGAGTTGCCCGAAGAGGTTATCAAGGCAGGGGTTATCACCGAGAAAGAGGTGAATAGTATGTTGTTGTATGTGAACCTTTTGAGTGAGGATAAAGACATTGACGAGAAGTTTATTTTCAATTTTGCGGATATCAACGTGCTTCCAGAATTGAAGCGTATCGATGGGGTGGGATTTGCTGATATTATGGGCCAAAGAGAATACGCGATGCGTATTTGGTTGCATCCGGATCGTTTGTTTGCCTATAAATTATCTGCAGAAGATGTTATTCAAGCTTTACGGAATCAAAACGTAGAAGCTGCTCCAGGTAAAATCGGAGAGAGTTCTGGTAAACATCCACAAGCCTTGCAATATGTCATGCGTTACACGGGCAAGTTTACACAGGTGGCTCAATATGAGAATTTAGTGATTAAGGCAACGGAGACGGGCCAAATTTTGCGCTTGAAGGATTTAGCTGATGTGGAATTTGGTTCCTTGGATTATGACGTGCTTTCGAAAGAAAATGGCCGTCCTTCTGCTGCGATTCTATTAAAGCAGCGCCCGGGATCCAATGCCGCGGAGGTAATTGCCAATGTAAAGAAACGTTTAGGGGAATTGAAGACGACGACCTTCCCTCCGGGCATGGGTTTCACGATTTCGTATGACGTGTCTCGATTCTTAGATGCCTCGATTCAAGAGGTAATCAAGACTTTATTGGAGGCCTTTTTATTGGTAGCTTTAGTCGTATTTATCTTCCTGCAAGATTGGCGAGCGACACTAGTTCCGATTATTGCCGTACCCGTTTCGTTGGTCGGTACATTTACATTTATGTTGGCCTTCGGGTTTTCGATTAACTTATTAACCCTGTTTTCGTTGGTATTAGCCATCGGTATTGTGGTGGATAACGCGATTGTCGTCGTGGAGGCGGTCCATGCCAAAATGGAGGAAAAAGACATGCCTGTTCTCGCCGCCACACAAGAGGCGATGCACGAAATTTCTGGGGCAATTCTAGCGATTACGTTGGTGATGGGAGCCGTATTTGTTCCGGTAGCATTTCTTTCTGGACCTATCGGAGTATTCTTTCGACAGTTCTCCGTGACCATGGCAATTTCCATTGCGCTGTCTGGCTTAACGGCTTTGACCTTAACTCCCGCACTTTGTGTGTTGTTGCTGAAAAAGCCGGAACACAATCAAAAGGGCTGGTTAGGTAAATTCTTCCAAGCCTTTAACCAGCGCTATGATGCGATTGCACAGAAATATTTGGTCTGGGTAGGGGCTTTGATTAGCAAGCGCCTGTTGATGTGGTTGATTTTAGTGGGCTCTGTCGTTGGAACGGTAGTTTTATCAGGCATTGTTCCGAGTGGATTTATTCCATCCGAGGATCAAGGAACCTTGTATGTGAATACGACGACTCCGGCTGGCGCGACATTAGAGCGTACCGAAAGTGTGATGGATCAGGTCTATAAATCGATTAAAGGAATAGATGCGATTGAGTCCTTTTCTACCTTGGCTGGATTTAGTTTGTTGACCGATGGATCTGGAGCCTCTTATGGTACAGGTATTATCACCTTGAAACCATGGGAAGAACGTAAAGAGACCGTAGACGAATTAACGGAAATCATTCGTTCAAAGACGAATGGGATTAAGGATGCCAGTATTCAGTTTTTTCCACCACCTGCCGTCCCGGGTTTTGGAAATGCGTCTGGTTTTGAATTCCGTATTCAGGATCGAAGTGGTTCGGGGGATCTGCAGAAACTAGCGGCTGTATCGAATGACTTCGCGAAGAAATTGAATGAAGCACCAGAAATTCAGAATACGTTCTCGAGTTTCGACCCGTCCTTTCCACAGTACATGTTGGAAGTAGATCAAGAAGCTGCCGCTCAGAAAGGGGTGAATGTGCTTCCTGCGATGGATAATTTGCAAACTCTATTGGGTAGTTTTTATGCGACGAACTTCATTCGTTTTGGCCAAATGTACAAAGTCATGGTACAAGTCGATCCGCGTTACCGCGCTCATCCAGATGATGTGTTGAAGTTTTATGCAAAGAATAAAGAGGGTGAAATGGTTCCCTACTCTTCTTTTGTGAAGATGAAGCGTGTCTATGGACCAGAGCAATTTACCCGCTACAACATGTTTACGTCGGCGATGGTGAATGGCGAACCTGCTCCTGGATTTAGTTCTGGTGCAGTTTTAGATATTATTCGGGCACAGGCATTGAAAAGTCTGCCTCGAGGATATACGCTAGAATGGTCGGGTATGACGCGCGAAGAGGATTTGGCGGGTAACCAAGCCATCTTCATTTTTGCGATCTGTCTTTTGTTCGTGTATCTGTTGTTAGCTGCGCAATATGAATCCTTCTTATTGCCATTCCCGGTGTTACTTTTCTTGCCTATGGGTGCGATGGGAACCTATGCATTCTTGTACTTATTTGGCTTGCAAAATAATATTTATGCACAAGTGGCACTGGTGATGTTGATTGGTTTATTAGGCAAAAATGCCATCTTGATTGTTGAGTTTGCTATTGCCAAACAAAAAGAAGGGGCTTCCATTATCGAGGCAGCAAAGCAAGGAGCGTTCTCTCGTTTGCGCCCTATTTTGATGACCTCTTTTGCCTTTGTCGCGGGCTTAATTCCATTGATGATTGCCTCTGGTGCGGGTGCAATTGGAAATAGAACCATTGGAACAGCTTCTGCTGGAGGAATGATTTTAGGTACAGTGGGAGGTTTATTGGTAATCCCGGGATTGTATGTGGTTTTCGCCACACTCTCGGCTAAATGGTCTACAAATGAAAAATAGTTTATATGCCCTGTGTTTAGTGTTTGTATTGGGTTCATGCACCTCAGGTTTGGTAAAAGAACAGTACAAATTACAAGCTGAATTAGGAGCCTACCGTGAACCTGAGGAGGAAAAGTCGGTAGCTGATGTACAAGAATGTTGGAAGCGCGATACTTTATTAGTCCAGTTGATTGATTCGGTTTTGGTTCGCAGCAATGATATTAAGATAGGATTTCTGCAATTAGCGATGGCGAAGGCTGATTTTGGCTACCAAAGAGGCTTGCTTAAACCTACCGTAAATGGAATTGTTCAACCTAGTTTGCGGAAGTTTGGAAAGTATACGATGGATGGTGTGGGTAATTATGACACGCAATTCTCTACGAACATTACCCGCGATCAGATTATTCCGGAACACCTTCCTGATTTACAAATCGGCCTACAGTCGAGCTGGGAATTAGATATTTGGGGTAAACTAGCTAAAAAGAAAAAGGCAAGTGCGCTCCGTTATTTAGCCTCTGAGTCAGGTCAGCAATGGTTGATTACTTCTTTAGTAGCAGAAGTAGCTAGTTCCTATGGTCAGCTAATCGCTTTAGACAAAGAATTAGATATTTTGAAAAACAATATTGAAATTCAGCGTAAAGCTTTTGAATTAGTCCAGGTACAAAAGGAGGCAGGTTCGGTCAATGAATCAGCCGTCCAACAACTGGAGGCGCAGTGGTTAAACTCGCGTGCGCAAGAGGGTAATGTGCTTCAGCAAATCACCTCCTTAGAGAATGATATTCGATTCCTTTTAAATAAGCCTACGGCAACGATTCACCGATCGAAATTTCCGTTCCAATGTGCTTTGGATACCAGTTTGTTTACTCGTTTAAAGATTGATCAATTGGGGCGGAGGCCAGACGTAAAACAGGCAAAATTAAACCTGATGGCTGCTTTTGAAACGAAAGAGAGTGCTGCATTAGCTTTGAAGCCGTCCATTGTGCTTTCTGGAATTTTAGGGGTACAAGGTTTTCAGCCGGCTTATTTAT
>JBEBDF010000051.1:0-13859 GCA_041157105.1 Bacteroidota bacterium
TCCTTGAAAATCACTAATGCGTATTCGGTAGTTCGATGCTACATAATTTTTAGGGAGACCTACTGTTAATAAATGATGGGTCGGGTTTGGATAAGCATACATATTCGAATTAGGATTATCCAAAGTGCTAGCTAAAATAATTACCCCCAACGAAGCTGAGGTGAGGCAACCATTCGCATCTTTCAATCTAACTTTATATGTTCCATTTGCAGTGGGCTTATAAGTAGTGGTGGTGGCTCCTGCAATGGCAACATCATTAAAGAACCATTGAATTTCTGTTCCTGCTGAAGAAGTTAAAATACCCTTATCAAAAGAAATTGTTGGTTCCACAGGAGTCGTTGTTGTAATGGCGCTGATGGCTGAAACAACAGGACACGTCCCATTAAAGCTGGCATTTACTTGGTAATTTCCTGAAGTGCTTACCTCTAATTTATTGGTAGTTGCACCTGCAATTGATACACCGTTTTTCAACCATTGATACGTTGGATTTCCAGAAGCAGCTGTTGCCGTAATTGTTAATTTCTCCCCGACACATAATTTAGAAGCACCCGTTGGGCTAACGGTAATTACTGGGCTAGTTCCCGTGGTAACAGCCACCTGAACTCTAGGGCTTGGACAGGCATATGATTTGAATTTCATGCCATATAAATAGTAATAGCCTGATTGAATTTCACCATCATTAAATAGAGCTCCTGTTAAAGTTAAGACTCCAGGAATCGTGTAGGGATAACCAATATTTGTAACAGCATTTACCGTGTCGGCCTTTGTTCGATTACTTCTAAAAATAGAAGCCCCATTTGAACAGACATGTGATAAAATGTAGTTTCCTGCTTTAGGGAATGGTAAATTGAGGACAACGGTTTGGCCAGGGTCTGTTTTATCGTCAATTAATTGGCTGTTCACAGTAGTGGAATTAGATTGGGTTCTAGTGGCGACCAAATCTTTACTAATTGAGGCAATTAATTCCCCCGTGTCTTTATTAAAAATACCGAAAGTGACCGTTCCCGAAGTTCCAATGTATACTGTCGCACTTTCAAGAATGGTAGGTTGTGATACTATAAAGATGGGTTCTGGTCCAAAATTCGAATAATAAGTACCACCACCAAAATCTGATTTTGTTGCTGGACCTACTGTTCCGCTAAAGTTGTTAAATGCAGCAAAGAAGGTGCCAGAGTTTGTCGTTTTCAAGGTTGATCCTGAGCCAACTAAATTAGTACCATTATACCACAATGGGCTACCATTCGTAGCAGAAAGAGTTATTTCTGTTGAATTAGCACAAATGGTGCCCGTAACAACAGGAGGCGCTGGACTACTTATGGTAACGGAGCTCGTGACAAGGTCGTTCGTTGCATTTTGATCGCCTGTCAGTTGGCTGCTTAGTTGAAGCGAGTACGTACTGCCAGCTACCAAGGTCATATTTCCTGATAAGATAACATCTGCTTCTCGGTTGGAAGCCAAAGCACTGACAACACCTGTAGCTGTGCCTACTAAAGTAGTACCATTTTTGACCTCTAATTTGACAGAAACATTTGTTTGAGTTGCTGAACCTACGTTCTTAATTCGTGCATTGAAGGTAGTATTCCCTGCACTTGCGCAAAAACTTTCTGTTGATTGTGATACTGAAATAGCACTGAAATCTTTAGATGCTTGTACGATTTGAATGGAATAATCTTTCGTTTCACCTGAGCTAATAGTGCCACAAGATGGAGCTAAATTAGATCCTGATCCATTTTCAATTACCCAGCGTAAACGGTAGAAATCATCTTGCTTTAAAGTGCTTGGAATTTTTATGGTGCCAGTTGCACTCGCAACAGAGGTGTTTTGGGAATTATATAATTCCTCTCCATTATCCGCAAAATCTCCATCTTGATTCCAATCAGCGAATAGCTTAACCTGTCTAGCACTCGTATTTTTAAAATTAAATCTAGCGGCGATATTCTCACCTAGCTCAGCTTTAAAAACAGGATTAAGTCCAGTAGAGTCTTTAGCAGTACCCAAGGTAAACGTTTGTAAGTTACTTGTGCTGGTAGTTGGAGCAAGGTTGCAATAGGATGAGCCTCCTATTCCAGACACCACTAATCCAAAGCTTTGAGGAGTATTGTTCTTTAATACCCCTTTTTGGCTAACCGTTAAAGTGAAACTTTGACCTGGTAAGGGATTATTTATCAAGATTTGTTCCACATTGTCGCGGATGTTATCAGCAGCAACAGGCAATGCCTCAGGGGTGGCAGGGTTTAGTGTAAAGGGGAAGAAAGTGGACGTACCACTTGTCAATCGAATATCTAGATCATTGACAAGTCGAGGAGTTCTATCATTTAACTGAGAGGAAGTGCTTGCCTCTGGATCTGTCCAAGCGATGGTCGCTTTCAATGGCCCTTTACCCGAACTAATCAGCGTATATGTTTTTGTCTGACCTGTAATTAAACTACTTTCAGTCAATAAATGTGATCCACTTTTATTTTGAACAACCTCGGCTGCTTTATCTATCTGTATTAATCCATAGCCTGTTTTATAGTCAGGGCCAGGGGTTTCCATGTCTAGTGCGGTGTGAATCGCAATCGCTTTCAACGTGGAGGAAAGCATAAAGGTATTTTTATTTAGACGATTGTATAATTGTTGAATCAAATAAAGAGATCCAGCTGCCTGAGGAGTAGCCATGGAGGTTCCACCTTTTGTTGAATAAGCTTGGTCGTTTGCAACACCTGTAGAAAACATATTTGTTCCGATGGCCATGACATCGGGTTTAATTCTACCGTCGTCTGTGGGCCCCCAACTCGTAAAACTTGAAATGCTCACTTCAGATGCCTTTGTCGGAATTAATGAACTTAGGTTTGCAGCTCCTACGGTTAAGATATTTTTGGCATTTCCGCTTGTAGAAATAATATCATAACCATCATTTTTTGCTCTAGCTACATTAGAAGAGTCAGTGGTGGATGTTTTTAAGAAATAATATTCTCCCGCGGCAGGTCCATTTTCACTTCTACTATTTCCGGCAGACTTGAAGATTAAATAGTTAGGGCTATTGTACGCAATTTTGTCCCAGGCTTGTGCGTTTGTTTCATAGAGGCCAAATTTGACATCCTCAAAAGTGCTTACCGCATCATTTCCCCACCATTGCCATTTTTTCTTCGTTTCATCGTACGTCCATCCTGCCTGATAACCATAGGAGTGGTTACTTACTAATAACGGTGACGCGGCGGAAGCTGTACTCATTTCGGAATTATCGTTCGTGAAATCCCAAACCTTTAAATCAGCTTCATAGGCCATCCCTTTTGCATTTGGGCTTACTCCCGCTGCCACTAAAATTCCGGCTACGTGCGTGGCATGATCACTCGTTCCAGAGCCAGTCTGATTAGGTTGCATACTCGCACGCCCACCAAATTCCTGATGCGTCGTTAATATGGCTCCTCCATCCCACATCCCCAGTTTGCCTTTGAGTGAATCTGATTTACCTGTTAACCCTAAAGAAAGACTTCCACCCGGGTAAAGCAGATTTGTTTTGGTCATTCTAGCCGCTTGGCTATTTGATTCTGTGCGTATATAAAGTGCTTCACCCATTTCCGAAAAACCTTGGAAAGTAAGCACTTTACCTTCTCCAAGTGTTCGAGTAAGTGGGATTCCTCTTTTTTTAGCCATCTCTTGCGAGGCATGGTAAATAGAATCCTGTTCTCTACCAAATCGCAAAGCGCGCTCCTTTCTGAAGTCATCTTGTGCGAAGGTGGAGAAACTCAAAAGAAAAATGAGTAAGATGTGAATCTTCATATTAGCGAATTTACAGAATTATTTTATTTCTACTTTAAACGTTTTTCGATGTAAAATTGTTAAACCTTTTTCTAGTATGGCTCTGCGATGTTGCAATGTGGGATAGCCAGCATTTTTTTCCCAGCAATAGCCTGGGTGTTCTTGAGCCGCTTTTTCCATGAGTTCATCGCGATGGGTTTTAGCTAAAATAGAGGCAGCCGCAATAGAAAAGTATTTTGAATCCCCCTTTACAATGCACGTATGTGGAATGAGTGGGTAGCTATAAAATCGGTTGCCATCCACTAATAAATGTTCAGGACGATGTGTAAGTTGATCCACCGCTAAGTGCATCGCTAGAATACTAGATTTTAAAATATTGATTTCATCAATTTTTTCAGCACCTACCTCCGCTACAGCAAAATCGATTGCATATTCCTTTACTAATCTTTTTAATTCATTACGCTGGCGCAAGCTCATTTGCTTCGAATCCGTTAAAAAAGGGTGATGAAAATCTTTTGGTAAAATAACGGCTGCAGCCACTACTGGACCGGCTAAACATCCTCTTCCGGCTTCATCTAAGCCGGCTTCTAGTCCTATTGGAGAATAAAAGGGTAGTAGAGCTGACATTTATCTTTCAAATAATACTCTTTTTCCTTTAACCGACTCATTGAATACACCTTTTGAATAAGCTAAATGCCCTGAAACAAACGTATGTTCTATCGAAGCGGATAAAGTTTGCCCTTCTAGGGGAGACCAGCCACATTGGTAAAGAATATTTTCCTTCGACACGGTCGTAGGTTTGTTTAAATCTAGAATGGCTAAATCCGCCCAATACCCTTCACGGATGTATCCACGTTCTTGTATTTGGAAACAATCTGCAACCGCATGTGCCGTTTTTTCTGCGATAAGCTCGAGGCTTATGTGACCTTCTTTGGCCAAATCAATCATCAACAACAAAGGATGCTGCACTAAGGGCAAACCAGAAGGCGCTTTCCAAAACTCCTGTGATTTCTCTTCCCAGGTATGCGGCGCATGATCCGTTGCAATTATATCTAATTCCCCAGAAATCAATGCTTTGCGCAAAGCTGTCTTGTGCCTGGCATCCTTGATGGCAGGATTGCATTTAATCTGATTACCCAATTTATCGTATTGTGCCGCATCGAACCATAAATGGTGGACACAAACTTCTGCGGTAATGCGTTTGTCTTTCACTGCTTTACCCGTCTCAAACAAAGCTAATTCCTCCTCCGTCGAGATGTGAAGAATATGCAAACGGGTATTGTTTTTCTTAGCTAAATCCACGGCCATAGAAGAGGACAAATAGCAGGCTTCCTCATTGCGGACCAATGGATGAATATAAGCGGGGGCATTTTCTGGGTATTTTTCTTTGAAAAGTTCTGTTCGTGCACGAACGGTTGCTTCATCTTCACAATGCGTCGCGATTAACATTTCGCAGCTGGAGAATAACTTCTCCAAGGTCTGCGCATTATCAACAAGCATATTTCCTGTAGAAGAACCCATGAAGATTTTCACTCCACATACATCGCGGGGATTTGTCTTTAAAACTTCTTCTAAATTATCGTTTCCTGCCCCCATGAAGAAGGAGTAGTTCGCCAAAGATACAGCCGCCGCAATCGCGTATTTATCTGCCAATAATTCCTGTGTTAACGCATTGGGAACGGTATTGGGCATCTCCATAAAACTAGTAACACCCCCAGCTACCGCTGCGCGTGCTTCGCTTGCAATCGTCGCTTTATGCGTTAAACCAGGCTCTCTGAAATGTACCTGATCATCTATCATACCCGGGAAAATATGTTTTCCACTCAGGTCAAGGATAAGCTCATCTGGCAGAGGAGTCATGTCAGGAGCGATTTTTGAAATTCGTCCGTTTTCTATCCTAAGATCTGAATGTATTATCTGACCTTCGTTGACGATTTGGCCATTCTTTAAGAGAAATTTAGTCATTGAGATCCGTGATTTTAAATTCTGTTCGGCGGTTTTCTTGGTGTGCTTCTTCACTACAATCAACCCCATCGGTACAGCCATTGATTAATTGTGATTCTCCATACCCTTTAGCTTTGATTCTATTGGCGCTTATTCCGTGATCGATGATGTATTTCACAGCAGAGTCAGCCCTTCTTTGGGATAATTTTAGGTTATAAGACGCAGAAGCGCGTGAATCTGTATGAGATCCAAGTTCGATGGAGATTTCTGGATTATCTTGTAAAACTTGAACAATTTTATCAAGTTCCAGTGCTGCATCCGGTCGAATAACAGCCTTATCTAAGTCGTAATAGATAGGATTAACACCAAACATGGCTCCTAATTCTTCTCCTATTTCAGCAACTCCCAAGGTGATTTTATGATCAAATGTGGTATCCGTTATTTCTTTTTTCAAAAGCTGTTTCGGAATCTCTTTTCCATCTAGCAAAAACTCACTCCGTTTTGTCAAGAATTTTTCTTTACTCGCATTAAAACTGATTTGGTCAGCAGGGTTTAAGTCGATGATGGGTAAAAATCCTTTAGCATCGCTGTACAGGACAGGCTGAATCTCCCCATTGCGTTTAATTCCCACCTTTGCGTTCGCTATAGGCTTATTTCGGCTGTTTAGAATTTGAGTTCGTAAGTGGTATAAAGCTACTTTAACTGGCTCCTTGCTCTCTACAATAGTGGTTTCATTTGACCACCATCGATCCTCAGAATTAGTAGATTGAAAGAAATAGATATCATCATCTCCTTTCCCCCCGGTTCTATTTGAGCTAAAATAGCCTTGGTTGGTATCAGATAAAAACAGGCCAAAATCATCTCCTGAAGAATTCATAGGAACGCCTAAATGTTCCACTTGAATCTCGTCATCACTACGCGTAGCAACAAAAATATCTAGGCCACCTAAACTAGGATGCCCATCTGAAGAGAAAAATAGCTTGCCATCCTCTGATACATAAGGGAATATTTCGTTTCCACGTGTATTGATACTAGAACCTAAATTAATAGGCTTACCGAACCGACCCGAGTTATCCATCGGAGCCCTGTATAAATCTAAGCCACCTTTTCCTCCTCTGCGATTCGAACTAAAATAAAGGGATTTTCCATCGCGCGAAAATGACGGGCTGCCGTCCCATCCCAAGGAGTCAGAAATAGGTAGACGCTCTGGTACTGACCATGTTCCGTCCCTTAAAGACGATATATATAGATCTACATCAGGGGAGGGATCTTTACTTTTTCCGGAGTTTCCTCTAGCAAATACCATCGTTTTCCCATCTTTCGAAAAGGCAGGCGTACCCTCATTGGCATTGTCATCTAAAAGAGTCGGGCTAAAAACCTCTAATTGTTCAATTTCAGTAGGACTTTTTAATTTAGCCTTGTATAAACCTAGATAAGGGAGCCCATTGTTTTTGTAAATCAATGGTTTTTTTGAACTAGTTATAATAAGTTCCTCCCCATTTTTTATAGGGCCAAATTCTGCCTGTTTCGTATTCCCGACCAAGCCCTGAATTTTAACTGGGCTAGGATTTTTAGTGTATTCCTCGACGGAAGAAAGGTTTTCTAATTCAATTTCTGCTTTGATAGCATATTCACGGGAACTAGGTTTACTGGCAATAAATTCCTGTAGGTATTTTTTAGTTTCGGCATATTTGCCGTTTGCTTTAGCGGAATAGGCTAAATGTAAATTAAGAAGCGGATCTTGATTCCCCTTTTCCTTTGCTATTAAATAATAAGGCCCTGCAAATTGAATGCGATTCGAGAGACGATACGATTCCGCTACTAAATAATTCGTTTCTGCTATTCTGTAATTTCTATCTGCTAGTGGTTTTACATCTCGAATGGTCCATTCATATTCTCCTAATTCGAAATTTTCTATGGCTGTTTTAAATAATCGGGCATCAGAATTGCAGGCATTTAGCAGTCCTACTATCAGGAAAAGATAGAGGTAAGTGGTTGGTTTAAATGGCTTTATGTGGTTCATAGATGAGTAAGCGAATATAAAAATAAATACAAAACCGATTATATTCTGTACCTTTGCCTAAATTTCGACAATCGAAAGCAAGATGACAAACGTTCGTCGTCTTTTATTCCAGCAGTGATGTTGTACAACCATGAGAAAAAGAATTTCAAACGACGATAACCGTCGTGACAGCCGACCATCAGAAGGTCGTGCATCCACAGGAAGATCTGAATTTAGATCTACTGGCAGATCAGAAGGTAGATCTTCAGGAGGCCGTGATTTTAACGGACCCCGTAATGACTCAGGAGCCCCACGTGCACCACGTTCAGAATCATCCAATCGTTTTTCATCAGATCGCAAGCCATATAATTCAGAAGGTGGGGAGCGCAAGCCTTATCAGGGAGGAGATCGTAAATCATTCAATCGCGATAACCGCGAGGGTGGCGAACGCCGTTCATTCGGAGACCGTAAGCCATTTGATGGAGAGCGAAAGCCTTATCAAGGTGGCGAAAGAAAACCATTCAATCGAGATAACCGCGAAGGTGGTGAGCGTCGTTCCTTTGGAGACCGTAAACCATTTGATGGTGAGCGTAAACCATATCAAGGAGGTGAACGCAAGCCTTTTGGCAGAACTGAAAATCCAACACGTACACCATACAAAGGAGATAATCGCTGGGATCGCAATGCGGCCCCTAAAGTAGAGGGTTCAGAAGAGTCGACAACGCCGCGTGATGAGAATCCAACAGCACGAATCGAGCGTCGTTATGAGGCCCGCACCGAGCGTTCCACAGAGCGTGGCGAACGTCCAGAGGGCTCTCGTAATCCCCGTTATTCAGATCGCGAGACGTTTAAAAGTCGTTCGCGTTTCGATGCAGGTCCTGCATTCGAACCTCAATATAAATTAGATCGTTACAAGGAGCGTGCTCCGGCGAAGATCCAAAAGAAAATCGCTCAAACTGATCGTCGCTCAGATGAAATTCGATTAAATCGCTACATCGCAAACGCGGGAATTTGTTCTCGTCGCGATGCAGATAAATTAATCGAAGCGGGTGAAATCAAAGTAAACAACAAGGTGATCACAGAAATGGGCTACCAGGTGAAGCCAACGGACATCGTGAAATACGGTAACCGTAAGTTGAACCGCGAAAAACCAGTTTACTTATTATTGAACAAACCCAAAGACTTCTTAACCACCACCGATGATCCCAACGATCGCAAGACCGTGATGGAACTTGTAAAGAACGCAACAGAATCGCGCATTTACCCAGTGGGTCGTTTGGATAGAAATACGACTGGTTTATTGCTATTAACCAATGACGGCGAATTAGCGGATAAATTAACACACCCATCCAACGAAATCGAGAAGATTTACCAGGCGGAATTAGATAAGCCTTTGACAGATGAAGATTTCGAAAAAATTAAGGAGGGCTTAACCTTAGAGGATGGTGAAATTAAAGTAGATGATATTGCCAAAGTCACGCCAGACGGCTACGTCATCGGTGTCAAAATTCACTCCGGGAAAAACCGCATCGTTCGTCGTATTTTCGAACACCTAGGTTACGAGGTAACAAAACTAGATCGCACTACTTTCTCTGGCTTAACGAAGAAAGATCTTCCACGCGGTAGCTGGAGATTCCTGACGGAGAGGGAGCTGGTGAAGTTGAAGTATCTATTGTAGTCGCCGCCTGCGGCGGCTTCAGTGGTCAGTGGCCAGTTATTATTGACTGATCACTGACGACTGCCGACTGTCTACTAACAAAAAACCCACTGATTTCAGCGGGTTTTTTGTTTATCAGCGGGTTTTTTGTTTAAATATTCATCAAAGACTCTCTTCGTCTCATCTTTCCAGCTGGAATACCGAACATCATTTTGAATCGACGGCAGAAATAGGCTGTGTCTTTGTAGCCTACTTCAGAACCAATCGCGCGGATGGATTTCTTCGTAGTACGAAGTAAACCTACCGCTGCTTCCATTCGTTGGTACTCGATATAATCTTGTGGGTTGATACCCGTTAACATCTTGAAATATTGTCCTACATAGTCTTCAGAAACGTTTGCAACGTTTGCTAATACTTTGTTTGATAAATCACCACCTAAATGATCTTTAATGTAAGCGAAGATATCAATTAAGCGCGGGTCTTTAAAATAGGTAGAGTTTGTTGCTAATTGCTCTACGAATAAACGGTTTTCGATGATGTAGCGAATGACTTCAATAACGATCTCTTCCGTTTTGATTTTAATAATACGTCCTTTTCCGATGGCATCAGATAAATCTTCTTCTAAGATCTCACGAATAGTTGCGGCTAGCTTGTCGTCACGCTTGATTAAGAACGGAGGAATATCTAGGGAAGTAAAAAAGTTTACTGAATCGAATACTTTTGCTTCGAAGGCTACCATTCCGAAGGAATTAGGCTGCGTTCCGATTAAAGCAGCGTCTGTATTTTGATCAAAATACAATTCGCGGTGGGTCATGAACTCTTCATTGTTCACGGCTTTCGGTTTTTCCGCGTTTCCGTAGGTTACGCTAATCATTTTACCGCCAGGGATGAAAAGCATGTCGCCTTCTTCCACCGGAGTCTCTTCTTCACCAAAAGACACCTCACCTTTGTACAATATCAAGAGCGAATTTTCTACGTCGTAGAAATTCTTGATACGAATAGGTTGTAATATTCTAATGTTTCTCGCTTTGATGAATTTAACACCCAAGGACTCAATGATCTTGTTATAATCTTCCATAATATGTCACCAAACGGAGTAAATAATACGATTATTCAAATAAACTTGGACAAAACTAATAAATCAGATAATAATTCCAAATTATTTCGTCGATTAATTTGGACAAGTTGTCCTGTTTTTTTTCGGGTATTTATTTGTAATATATCAATAAAGAGTCGATTTATAGGAGGAAGTAATTTTTAGTCCCTGCTTTGGCCTATTTTATAATTATTTCGAGGAAATTGTAAAATTCGATTTTTTTCAAATTTTAGCTCAATTTTTATGTAAATTTGTGTTTTACTATCACAAAATCAGATGGGCTTATTTAATTTTCTTTCGAAGGATATTGCCATGGACTTAGGTACGGCAAATACCTTGATTATTCACAAAGATCAGGTAGTCGTAGACGAACCTTCCATCATCGCTTTAGATCGCAATACCAATAAAGTATTAGCTGTAGGTCGTCAAGCGATGATGATGCACGAGAAAACGAATGATAACATCAAGACGATTCGTCCTTTAAAAGATGGTGTGATTGCTGACTTTACCGCTGCAGAGCTAATGATGCGTGGTTTAATCAAAATGATGGATAAAGGAAATTCCTTCTTTTCTCCTGCATTAAGAATGGTTATTTGTATTCCCTCTGGTATTACGGAGGTGGAGAAAAGAGCCGTTAAAGACTCCGCAGAACATGCTGGAGCACGTGAAGTGTATATGGTACACGAACCGATCGCTGCGGCTATCGGTATCGGAATTGATATTGAGCAACCGAACGGATCCCTTGTAGTGGATATCGGAGGAGGAACAACCGAGGTAGCAATTATTTCATTAAGTGGTATCGTCGTTGAAAACTCGATTCGTGTGGCGGGAGATGAGTTCACACGTGATATTAAAGACTATTTGTTGCGTGAGCATAAGTTAGTGATTGGTGAGCGTTCTGCTGAGCAAATTAAGATTCAAGTAGGATCTGCGCTTCCAGAATTAGAGAATCCACCAGCAGATTTCGAAATCCGTGGCCGTGATCAAATGACTGGTATTCCGAAAGAAATCTTAATCAATTATTCAGAAATCGCTTACGCACTCGATAGTTCCATTACGAAAATCGAAGTAGCGATCATGGAAACTCTGCAAAGAGCTCCAGCGGAATTATCAGGTGATATCTTCCACAATGGTATTCACTTAGCAGGTGGTGGTGCGATGTTACACGGTCTAGATAAGCGTATTGAGAAGAAGACTCAATTAAAAGTACACGTGGCTGACGATCCATTGAAGGCCGTAATTCGTGGTACGGGTGAAATCTTGAAAAACTTAGAGAAATACCGTCCGGTATTGATTACCTAGTAGGGGATGAATCAACTGTTTGAGTTTTTATTGCGTCAGCGAAATCTGCTTCTGTTTATTTTGCTGCAGGTTATCAGCCTTTGGTCTGTGTTTACCTACAATAATTACCAACACACCCTTTATTTCAATACGACGAATGCCTGGGCAGCGTCTATTTTGTCTACTCGCCAGGAAGTAGCCTCTTATCATCAATTACGTGATATTAATGGGGAATTAGCCCTGGAGAACCAAAAGCTCCACCAGCAAATCTTTCAATTGCAGGCGCAGGTGCAGCAAAAAGCAGATATTCCTGTCTTTTTTAGCAAAGCAGCGCTTGATCGCTATAAGCCCATCGCTTGTAAGGTAATCGACCAAAGCACTCGCAATTCTCAAAATTATTTGACGATTGAAAAAGGCTCACAGGATGGCATTAAGCCAGGAATGGCGGTCATTTCGTCTACCGGTGTGGTGGGTAAAGTGATTTCTTGTACCGAGAATTTGGCCTTAATCGTTTCTGTCTTGCATACGAGCAATACGGTCTCAGCGAAAATTAAATCCTCCGGCGAGTTAGGTTACATCAAATGGCCAGGCTACCAGCCGGAAGTCGCGGAACTAATGGACGTTTCCAAGTATAAGAAAGTAGTCAAAGGTGACACGATCGTGACCTCAGATTATAATGCGGTGTATCCTCCGAACATTCCGATCGGAATTGTGGCTAAAGTCGGATTGCAAGACGATGGCACCTTCCACGACATCAAAGTGATGCTTTTAACGCATTTCTCTACGTTGCGTTATGTCTACGTGATCGAGAATAAATTTGCGGGTCAGCAAGCTAAATTGGAACAAGCTAAACCTAAAATCGACTAAAATGGGCGCTAACTTTCAATACAAGTGGGTTCTAGGCGTGGTTTTATCCATCGTGGTGCAGCTATTGTTCTTGCGCGATTTGGCCTTATTTTACTATGGCTTCTGCTTTATTTATTTGTGGGCGATCATCAAGGCGCCTATCGAAACACCCCCCGTTTATTTGATTATCGGTGGCTTTGCTTTAGGGTGGTTATTAGATACGTTTTATAATACGCACGGTATGCACGCCTTCGCTACGGTTTTAGTGGCTTGGCTACGTCCCACTTTCTTCAAAATCTTAACTCCAGCGAACGGATATGATGAGCGTTCGGCTATCAGTCTAGCGGAGATGAAGTGGTTGTGGTTTTTCCCTTACGTAGCCCTCATGTTATTTACCCATCACCTCGTACTGTTTTTGTTAGAATCAAGCACAGGCAGTTTGTTAGGCCTGAGCTTCCTGAAGGCATTTTTGAGTACACTTTTAGGTCTGGGCGTCTTTGCCTTGCTCGAATTGTTTAATTCATCGAAATAAGTCTTTTTGTCATCTTTTCTTTTTGGCGTTTAAATTGTAGGCTGGGGTATATCTTTTAGATAAACCGCCATGAGTACAGAAATTGATACAGCCCCAGCGCTGACCGAATCGCAAGCCAGAGCACTCTTCGAAAAGGAGTTTGTGCCTCACCTGGATGCGATGTATAATTTTGCCCTTCGATTAACGAATGATGAGGACGATGCACACGATTTAGTGCAGGATACCTGCATGCGGGCATTTCGATTTATTGGTTCTTTTGAGCCAGGTACCTATGCCAAAGCCTGGTTATTCCGCATCCTCAAGAATAATTTCATCAATGATTACCGCAAGAAATCCCGAGGCCCAGCTAAGGTAGAATTTGAATGGGTGGAGCAGTCCTTTGCAGGGGAGGATGATCCTGAACCGGCTTTTCAAGCGGATTTGCAGGCTGAAACGGTGAATGAAATGCTGGGTGATGAAATCACCTCCGCCATTCAGGCTCTTCCGGTAGATTTTAGGATGATCATTATTTTATGTGATTTAGAGGAGTTTAGCTACGAAGAGATGGCCAAAATTCTGAATATTCCTATCGGTACTGTTAGATCGAGGCTTCACCGAGCGCGTGCCATGCTGAAAGAAACCTTAGCTTCGTATGCTTTGAAAAAAGGCTATAAAACTGACATGTTGTCAGCGTAATCAGGAACTTATTTTTTAGACGCTCTGTTTGTAAATCATATGAAGACGAATTGTTCCCATCAACCCGATTGCCTGAAGCTCATCC
>JBEBDF010000052.1:0-13785 GCA_041157105.1 Bacteroidota bacterium
TTAGGCTATTTAATAGGTCTAATTTACAGAATATTTGAAAGAAATACGTCATGAAAGATCCCGTTTTAAAAATCATTCAACTGTTTAATGAGCAAGGTGACTCGGAATATGGAGGAGAACCTGTTACCCAAGGGGAACACGCTTTGCAATCCGCACATTTAGCGATGGCAGAAGGAGCGTCGAGCAGTTTAGTGGTTGCCTCTCTACTTCACGATGTGGGGCACTTATTACATGCGCTTCCAGATGATGCGCCGGATCAAGGAATTGATGATTTGCACGAGGAATTAGGCTATCGATTTCTACAAAAATATTTTGTTCCAGCGGTGTCAGAACCTGTGCATTTACATGTAGCCGCTAAGCGCTATTTGTGTGCGGTAGAGGAAGATTATTTTGCCTTGTTAAGTGAGCCTTCGGTTATCAGTTTGGAATTACAAGGTGGACCCATGTCCCCTATCGAATGCAAGGCGTTTGAATCGAATCCTTTCTATCAAGAGGCGGTGCGTTTACGTCGCTTTGATGACCTAGCTAAGATCCCGAATCTTCCCGTAGAGCCTATCGAATTTTATACGGAGCTATTGAAGGAAAATCTGAAATGATAGCGGCAAATCGGAATAAATGGACTTGGCATCCGGCCTGGTCGATGGTCGCGGCTTTTGGCTGTTATTTCTGCGTTTACGGATTTCGCAAACCATTTACGGCGGGCACCTATGAAGGACAGTTTTTTATGGGCATCCATTGGAAATCCATCCTCATTTCCTCCCAAATTGCGGGCTATATGCTCTCGAAATGGTGTGGCATCTTCCTTGTATCCTCCATCACCTGGGAAAAAAGAGCGAGGGCCATTATTTTGAGTATTTTGGTCGCAGAGCTAGCTTTACTAGGATTTGGGTTAGTGCCAAAACCCTATAATTTAATCTTTTTACTACTGAATGGCCTTCCATTAGGAATGATCTTCGGCTATATCCAAGGCTTTCTAGAGGGTAAAAAGAATACCGAATTGTTCATCGCGGCTCTAGGAAGCAGTTTTATTTTAGCGGATGGAGTCTCTAAATCGGTGGGAGTCTCTTTGTTAAACTGGAGCGTGCTAGAAAACTGGATGCCTTTTATGGCGGGTTTAATTTATGCGATACCATTTTTGTTTTTTGTCTGGATGCTCACGATGATTCCACGTCCCACGGCTGAGGAAGTCGCGGATCGAGCGGAACGTAAACCCATGACCCAAAAAGACCGAGTAGAATTAGTCAAACAATTATGGCCAGGCATTTTTTCCATTGCTTTGCTTTATCTTTTTGCGTCTTTGCTACGAGGTATTCGATCGGATTTTGCGCCTGAAATTTGGCAGTATTTAGGGTATGAAGGTGTGCCTTCAATTTATTCTCAAACGGAGATTTGGGTCACCGTAGGCATTCTTTTGATTAACGGGAGTTTAGTCCTGATCAAGCAAAATTATAAGGCCTTTTTTATCAGCTTAGGCGCCATCGCTTTAGGCTATGTATTACTGGTGATTGCGGGACTTTGGGGTAGAGAAGGCTTGAATAGCTTTTGGTTAATTGTCTTAACTGGATTCGGCATTTACTTGCCTTATTTAACGATTACGACGTCTGTGTTCGAACGTATGATTGCGATCACGAGGCACAAAGCAAATATCGGCTTCTTGATGTATATCGTAGACTCGGTCGGCTACTTAGGCTATAATGTACTATTAATTGCGGCAGGCTTTATTTTTTCAAACTGGAACCTGCCGCAACTCTTTTTCTCTTGGATAACGATTCTCGGTTTCGCAGGACTTGCCCTCTCCGCCGGATCATGGATTTATTTCAAAACAATCTTATCCCGTAATCCAACGGAAGAATAAGAATAATACCGCAGATAAAAGAACGGTTACAGGCAAAGTTAAAATCCACGCTAACACGATATTCTTAACGGTGTCACCTTGCAAATTTTTAATTCCGCGTTGCGCTACCATCGTTCCAGCAATACCTGAACTCAATACGTGTGTTGTACTTACAGGCCACTTATAAGCAGTCGCTAAACCAATCGTTAAGGAAGCGATTAATTCAGCCGAAGCACCCTGTGCATAGGTCAAGTGGTCTTTACCGATCTTCTCTCCGATGGTCACTACAATACGTTTCCAACCGATCATGGTACCTAAGCCTAATGACAAGGCCACCATCCACATGACCCAGTTAGGAGCAAAGTCCGTCACACCTGCAATACCAGTACTAGATGAGGCTCCAAAAGTAAAGAAGGGAGTTTTTGTTCCCGCTGTTGCTATTTTCCAAGCCGATTTATCATTTTCTGAAAGCGCTACTGATTCACTTTCAATCAATTTTTTCGAGTGCTTATTAATTGTTAAAGCCGCTTTACGGATCGCAAATTTTTGATCCGTAGTCAACGTAGCTGGAGTTAAATTTTGAGTGGTGATGATCGCTAAATCTGCAGCTGAATGCTTTAAATCTGCTAAATTACTGCGCTCCTTTTCAGACAAAGGAATGGTATCAATCTTAGCCGTCACCATTTGAACTGTGGCTAAACTTGACTTCACCATCTGCATATCTAACGTCGTATTTATGGCAAAATATCCAGGTAAGAATGCAATCAATATCACCATCACTAAACCAATTCCTTTTTGCCCATCATTTCTTCCATGAAAAAAGGAAACCAAGGTACAGGTCGCGATTAAAATAGAACGAATCCAAAGCGGAGGAGGTGATTTTTTCTTAGGTTCCTTAAAGATTTCCTTATTTGTTACTGTCTTCTTTAATATATACATTAAAATAATAGCTAAGGCAAAACCGAACAAAGGGGATAATAGAAGTGCTTGACCTATCTCAATAACTTTATCCCAATTCAAGGCTGATACACCTTTATTCGAGGCCTCAGGCAACAAAGCGTGACCTAAACCAATACCAATAATTGAACCAATAAGCGTATGAGAACTAGAAGCGGGTATACCAAAATACCAAGTACCCAAGTTCCAAATAATAGCAGAAATCAATAAAGAAAGTGCCATGGCCATCGAATGATATACATTCGTGTCGACGAGCAGCTCGGTAGGGAGTAGCCCTATGATACTCATAGTCACACCTACGCCTCCCGTTAATAAACCTAAAAAATTCATAATCCCAGACCAAACAACTGCCTGTGTAGGACGCAAAGAATGGGTATAAATAACAGTGGCTACTGCGTTTGCCGTATCATGAAAACCATTCACAAATTCAAAAGCACAAGCGGCTAATAAACAGAAGCACAGTAGAAAGAACAACGTTGGGTCTAATCCGAACATAAAACTATTTTTAATATAATAATCAATTTACTAAGGTAAGTCGCATTTGCATTACCCATGTTAAGGAATTGTTAAATCCCTATTTCACCACACTTTTAAAATCGACACCTATCGCTTTAGCTGCTTTGTGAATCAAGTCTTTTTGGAATACCTTCTCCACAGATTTAACCTCACCTAAGGTAGGTACATTTGCTCCAATCATTGCATACCAAATCTGGTAGCAATCTTTCACCTTATTCCCGTGCGATGTCCATTGCGCTTTAATCGCATCTCCACGACCATGATCAGTCGTAATTAACAGGGTAGTTTTACCCTTGTAATCTGGATCAGAGTTCACAAAGTCCCAAATCTCGCCTACCCACGCATCGAATTGATGCGCTGCATCTAAATAATGATTATAGGCTCCCTCGTGGGCAAATTCATCTGTCTCTCCATAGGAAATATATAAGGCCTTGGGCTTATTCTTTTTCAAATAATGCATCGCCTTATAATGAGTAAATACATCAATAGATTCAGCCATGCCAAAAGGTTTGAACGTTTCTTTCAACATGTTAGCTAACATTTTCATTTCAGGATCTTTCTCTAATTCTGGATAAGAATCAAAGGCATTAACCACTGGGAAGCCAGCTCTTTTTTCATTTAATATACGATCAAAAGCATCCCAGGCACCGAAGGCCGCCACCTTCCCTTTATAGGCAGGCAAAGAGTTCAGGTATTCAAAGAAATTCGTATTGGGGTTAGGTTTATAGTCGTTCGAGTTTACTGCCGTATCCACTTGGCCTGTCAAGATCTCACTATAACCCGGATAAGAGAACCAGTACGGATTCGCATTATCCACTTGACTACCTTCATTTCTATTGCCGTGTAGTTGTCCAGCGGCAGCCAACTTCCCCCAGAAAAAAGGCATTAACTTTTCCCGTCTATCCTTCAAGGTAGGCGCATAATATTGCTGAATTAATCGAGCTGAATCCCCGTGGTGAAAGCGCTTTATTTTAACAATAGAGGTGTCGATTCCATTAAACAATTCCTGCCAGCGGTATCCATCTGTGGTGATAACAATGACACGAGCATCAGCGTCTTTTTGCGCAACTGCGAGGGAGGAAATGGCTACCATAAATAGCACTAAAGTGATTAATTTTTTCATATTTGTTGTTTAGAATGTCAAAGATAATTTGTGGAAATAAATTAATAGTGAACGATTCATTACCAAATCAATAAAACAAGAAATGCTGGGGAGATTCTCCTCAGCATTTTCTGTATTACACCAATATATTTTCTTTATAAAACTCCGGTCGAAACCCAAGTTTTTTTCTTTTTATCGTATACTAAATATTTATCAGGCCATTCCACATAATGCTTCATGGATAAATATTCAGTTAAATTTCCTTTTCTTACTAATTCTTTAAACAAGAACGATCCACGCTCAACTACTAATTCCTCGCTAAAATGCGGTGTGTTAACCACCTCTTCAAAATTTTCTGGCATTAAACTCCCTTCTTTTAAGTTGAATTTACCTACCACGCCACGACGTAAATCTTTACGTCCCGCTACAGGCCTACTAATCAGATAAATAAAATTGCCTGCAGAATCTTTTGATAAATGAACAAAATGAAATAAGGGAAGACGACTAACATATTCAGTGCGAAATTTCGATTGAAATTTAGTTGAATCAGTTGCGAATCGCGCATTTTCACTTATGTAGGTAATCACATTGGTTAGTAAAGTATCTCGCTCAGAATCGGAGAAATAATACCCCACATCCTCTTTTGAGTCACATGAATAACAGAAAAACAGAGCGACAAATAATAAACTGTATAATTTTTTCATTGGTGTAAAAAAAAGGACGTTGCCTGAGCAACGTCCCTTCTATTTTATTACTACTATTTAATATAAAGCACTGAATTAGGTGAGAATTCAGCCCAACCAGTAGTCCAATCTGTATCTTTAAATGCACCAATGTAATCGGTTGCAGTAGTACCAGTTAAAGTAGGTAATGCTGTTCCAATTAAAGACTCAGATTTTCCTGCCGTTAAAGTTAACGTAGGACGAGCAGACCATAATGCAACTGAGATTCCTGTATTAGCTGTTGAAGTCAACGTTTTGTTTCCAGCAATTGCCTTGAACCAATCCGATGCCTTTACGCCAGAACCAATTTCGATTGGTCTAGCAGCTACCGCACCTGAAGAACCTGTTCTAGCAATTTGCTCCTCATCTACAACTGGTACACCAAATCCGTAAAGTCCTGAGTTTAACGAAGTAAATCCAGTTGTTCCCCATCCATCAGTACCAGCGATTACTACGTTTTTAACGATCAATTCACCATTAGCAGCATTCGTCTTAGCAGCTCCACGCTGGCTATCAATATATAATCCAGCTGGATATCCAGTTATAAAAGTATTATATACTTTCACTTTTGCATTACGACGTAATTGAGCTCCATTTTGGAAGTTAGCATCTAAATAATCAGATGATTTACCCTTTGCACCAATAATTGAGAAGTTCGCGATTGTTGCAGAAGTAAATGGAGTAAGATTTGAACCAGCTGCATCATTATCAATTTCAAAACCATTAGATCCCGAAACGTCAGCTAAATTGCCATCACGGAAACCTAAACCAAACTGAAGAGTACCTGAGAAACCATTATCCATATCGAAATCATCATCAGTTCCTTTGTAAGCGATTAAATACTTACCATTAACCGTGCCACCGAACCACTCAAATGAATCATCCAATCCAAAAGAAGCCATGATGTATTCAATCTTTGTACCTGAACCCACTGAACCCATAGTTAAAGAGTTGATCTCTTGATTTGGATTCAATGGAATACCTGCATACTCAATACGAACGTATTTCAAACTACCTGAATTATCATCAGCAACTGTTCCACCGTGGAAACCTTTGTACCCCCCTTCTAATTCAGCAACACCAGTTAAATTATTAGGAGCCTTTCCGCAAATTACTACACCACCCCAATCTCCAGGAGAACGAGAACCAATACCTTCAGCAGATGTGAATACAATCGGCTCAGTAGCAGTACCTTCAGCAATTAATTTTGACCCACGTTGAACGACTAATGTTCCTTTTGTCGCTTTATCTCCAATGATAACTGTACCCGCTTGGATAGTAAGAACACCAGATTTAGTGATGGTACCAGCAACCGCTTCTTCACCCACACGCACATAACCTTTCAAACGATAAATTTTATCTTTAGTCCAAGTAACATTACCTTCTAAAACACCTTCCACTTCGACAATCGCCTTAGGAGGAATAGCAGAAACCGTCACCGGAATAGCCACCAAAGAGGAAACCTGATTCTTGTTATCAGTTACTTGAACAGTAAAGTTAACAACCGCACCTGCATTACCTTCAACTACGTAATCTTTTGAATATTCAGCTGTTTTTTCTCCAGCCATGATTTTCGAATCAAAAGCTGTACCATTCTTTAATACTGTGATGGACTTTAAACCTGCAGGTGCATTAATCGTTGCTTTCACCGTAACAGTAGATCCCGGAGTACCCGATAAGGTTCCAGACGTTGAGACCGTAGGAATTGGGAAAACCTCTTCTTCCTTTTGGCAACTCGCTAATGCTACTACTACAATAGCTAACATAGCAAGTACTTTAAACATGTTTGTTTGTAAGCGTTTCATTACTTTTTTTGTTAAAATGTTAATTGTTTAGATTAATTGAAAGGAGAAATAATAAGTCCTAGAGAAGCTACGCGACCTGGTGCATAGTTCTGAATAATTTGATCTTTAGTACGGTCAAAAACCTGATCCTGGTTACCATCCTGCAAAATGATATTTCCTTGATTTAAGATATCACTGATACCACCTTTTAACATGATCGCTTTTGTTATCTGTTTTGAGAAATTAAAGTCAATCACATTTCTTGGGATCTCATACCAATCAGGATAAGGGGCGCCAAAGTTATTACCTACCGCGAAAATGCGTTTTCCTATGACATTGTAATTAAAATTCAACTGCAAACCTTTCTTCGTATCATTATAATTTAATCCTGCATTGATAATATAAGGCGATTGGCCTTGAAGAGGACGATTATCTGACTGATCAGCTGCTAACTTTTCATCCAATTTAACACGGCTATAGATGTAAGTACCATTCAGAACTAAACTGGTACGACCCAAAATAGAATTAGGAGAGTTTGCTCCTAAATTTTTTCGAATTTCGGTCTCTAAGCCCGTTGAATAGGCTGATTTTGCATTAGAAAAATTCAATAGAGGGTTAGCTCCCGATGCGAATACTACTTCAATTGGATTAGTAAAATCTTTATAGAACGCTGCAATGCTGATTAACTCTGATGGAGAAGGATAAAATTCATATCTAAAATCATAGTTATTAATATCAGCATTCTTCAAAGCAGGATTACCTGAGACAGTACGGTTATTAACAAAATCATAGAATGAGAATGGAGCTAGTTCCCGAAATTCTGGACGATTCAAGGTCTTTCCATAAGCTAAACGTAGCAATGATTTCTCTGTGAAGTTGTAGGTAATATTCACTGAAGGCAATAGATCCAAACGGGTATTATCGTATTTAATTGGTTTACCCACTAAATCAGCAGAATTCAATTTCTGACTGTTTTGTTCAGCTCGTACACCAGCAATTACATTAAATTTCTTTCCTAGGGCATAATTTGCTGATAAATAACCAGCAATCAATTGATTACTCGCATCATAAGAGTCATTTGGATTCGTTTGCTCATCTACACGAATTCCAGTTCTAGTGTTAAAGTTTTGTGGTGCAAGTAATTGGTCAATAGGTAAGGTTGTTTGGAAAGAAGGATTAGATTTTACGTATCCTATATTTCGGGCGTTAAAATCACGCACTTTATCTTCGAAAAAGCCCCCCCATTTCAATTCAAGTTCTTTTGAATCTTTCAAATCAATCTTTTTAACTGCATTAAATGCGGCAGTGTAAGATGACTCATTCATGTCTATGTAGGTTCTTCCCAAAACCGTTGTTTGTGCTGCCCCGTTAGGAATAAATAAACTTGCAGAGGCACCGTCCACATTATAGCGGAAACGCTTGTAATCCGGTTGCGCGCGATATGCAGCGTTGTATCCTACCATCCAATCCACTTTCAAACTGCCTGATTGCAAATCGTGGCGACCAGTTAATTGACCTGTATAAATACCACGATATACCTGATCAAAAGAACGAATATCCCAGTTAGCACCATTATCAAAGCCATCACGCTTAATATATTGTGTATTGGCTAATTGATTGAATAAATTCTTGAATTCAATCAGTGAGCCATTGGAAAAGCGTGCTGACCAGTTATTCGAAACGCCAACACGAATAGCATTCGTATATTGTTGATCTAAGAAATTAAATACTGCGTCAGGCTGACCTGTAACATCTATGTTACTAAAACCCCAATCGTTTCTGACCATTTGGAAATTTGATCGTGTATTTGAGTAATTTAATGCGGTTACGTTTCCTAATTTAGTGGAACCCAAATCAAACTTAAATCCTCCTGATAGAGAAGCACGCATATCTGGTAGTGCAGATGATTCTACAGGAAGCCAATTGTTTTTTAAAGAGGCTCCAATCGCGTCGATACCTGCCGGGCCTGCATTTAATAGGTCCGTACGTGAGGCTGGAAATGATTTGGGCAAATCAAAGTAACCTTGATTAAACCCTGTCCAAGCTAAATTGGAATTCTTAGTCTGAAAGAAGGCTGAACCAGTGGTTCCTTCCCGATATGCACTAGAAATATCAAGTGTCAAAAAATTATTTTCAGGAATCGCTTTCGTGAAAATTTTCACGACACCACCTGCAAATTCACCTGGAATTTCAGCTGATGGAGATTTGAAAACTAAAATTCGGTCAATTTGACCCGCTGGAATAATATCGAATGAGAATGAACGAACGTCCGTCTCCATTGAAGGAGCAAAGGCATTATTTAATTGAACTGTATTGTAGCGCTCGTTAAGTCCACGAATGTTAATAAAGCGCTCACCGAAGATGGTCACACCCGGAACACGCTTCACCACTTCTGCCGCTGTACGGTCTAAAGTTTTTGTGATTTGAGAAGCAGAAATTCCACTCATCACTAATTGAGACGCTTTAATTTCTGATATGACAGAAACCTCGGTATTAGTAAGTTTCTGAGCTACAACTTTGACCTCAGCTAAAGTAGAACTTGTCTCTTGGATGTTTAAGTTCAATTCAGTGACTTGACCTGCTTCTACTTTAACCCCTTCATAAATTTTAGAATCATACCCTACATACGAGATCTTTAAAGAATAAGATCCTGCAGGAAGCTTAGCTATAGAAAAGAAACCATTAATGTCGGTGGCTGCTCCTTTATTAATGCCTTGCACTAAAATGGTAGCCCCGATAATGTCTTCTTTCGTTTTTTCGTCTTTAATGGTACCGCGAAGGGTTCCTTCTTGAGCAAATGCCGCAATTGAGAGCGATAAGAATAAAATGATTAGATTGGTGTATTTGTTCAATAAATTCATAAAGTGTTTGGATACTGGTGATTTTGATTACACAAAAGTATCCTCTCCAACGCTGGTCTTAGTTATCCAAATGTTAGGCTTTTGTTAAGGAAATGTTAAATGAGAATGTCGTTTATTAACAATTCCATAACATTGAGATTTATCACAGAAAATTTCACTTTTTTAGGGCGTTTTATAGTACAATTTCAAGTTTTTGCATTTTTTATAGAAGAACTTTCTTGGAAAAATGAAAATTAATACGGATTTAATTTGTGGATAATGTTAAACGCCTAGTTTTGGGACAACAAACGGAAATAATTCCGCCTAAGTTTTTTAAAATCAAGCATTATGAAAAAGTACATGTTAGCTGCACTATTCTTAGTAGCCAGTATGTCTGTCGTTTCTGCCGCAAATAGAGCAGAATTATCTCTTCCAGTGAATATCGAATCAGTAGGTAGATTAAAATATATGGTATCTGTAAATGCAGGAGCCACTGTACTTATCTACGATGGAGAAAATCATGAGATTCACAAGGAGTACATTTCAACACAAAAATTGTTCAATCTAGCGGGTTTATCTGACGGTAGCTACCGCATGGTCGTATTAGATATCAACAAAAAAGTGTTGACTTCGAAGTCATTTAAAATCAAAACAGAAGTGAAGCGCGATATTGTCGCTATGAACTAGCACATTACACAGTGAAAGATTAAGGAGTAAAAAGGCGGGCCAGTGGTTCGCCTTTTTCTATTTAGCTCAATTCTTTACTTTTAATTCGATGTAGTAAGAATACGGCGACTAGAATTGGCAGCGAGAAAATCAGAAATCTACCTGCTACGGACATTCCAATATCTGTTAATAGGCCAAAGACGGTAGGACCCAGTATCGCCCCAAAACGACCTGCTCCCATCGCTAATCCTACACCAGTAGACCGAATCGCCGCCGGATAAATTCGCGTAGCAGCCGGATAAAAACTATTGAAACCACCTTGAACTAGAAATCCAATAAAGAAAACAAGGCACAAATTCACCACATAATCCAGCTTCACATTGCCATAGAAATTCATCAACACGAATGCGATGATAAAAAACAATGTCATCGTCTTCTTAATGCCAAACTTGCTAATCGCTAAACCCATCACAAACACACCTGAAAAAGCCCCAAAATTCAAGGTCATCCCCACATAGGTAGCTAATTCAAATGGCATACCGGATTGCTTCGCGAGTGTAGGCACCCAACTAATCAGTGTATAGAGTGTTAAAAATCCGAAGAAAATCGCGATCCATAATAAGAGCGTGGACACTTTAAATTCCGGAGTAAAAAGTTCTTTAATTTTCGTCTTATGCTGCTTCGCTTCTGGCAAGAACCCAGGAGATTCTGGCAAAAATAAATAAACGAGTCCCAAAAGCGCAAATGAAAATGCGCTAGCGATTAAAAAGGTCGCACGCCAGCCCAGCAAGGGGAATATCCAAGCCACCACAAATCCCGTCAAAATCGCCCCCAAAGGCCAACCGCCCTGTACGATACCGACATTGAAATCACGCGTTTTGTCCGTTGAAAACTCAGAGGCGACGGTGGCTAGATTGGGTAAAATTCCGCCGATGCCTAGACCGGTGATAAAGCGAAAAACTAATAGCCAGGTTAATGAGGGAGCAAAAAAAACGAGTAACATACCCACACTGATGAGGAGCAGACTGGCTAGAAATACCTTGCGCCTCCCCCATTGATCTCCAAGTGGGGCAATTACAAAACAGCCGGCTGTCATTCCCGCTAGACCGGCGGAAAACACATAGCCCAGTTCCGTATTATTCAAACCCCACTCTTTCATAATGTGCTCTCCCGCAAAGGAAACGAGCAAAACATCGATTCCATCGTTGAAATTCAACAAGAAACAGAGGGAGACAACTCCGGTTTGGAGCCAGGACATCGAGTTTTTCATGCGATTTGAACGATAATTTTCCCTGGATGTCCATCTGTAGCGGCTTGCAGACCAGCTTGAACCTCCGCCAATGGAATGTATTTTGAAATGATTTTATGCGGTTGAATTTTACCTTCATCAATGAGCCTGATGACTGCTTGGAAATCTCCTGGATGATCGTAAATCAAAGAGCCTCGGATCGAAATACCTCTGCGAACTAGGTCTAATGGGGTGAAGCCTGCCTGTTTTTCAGAAAGGCCCAGCAATACGACTTCCGCGCCACGCGGTGCCTCTGCAATTAATTGTGTGGTCGCAGTTGCGGAACCGGTGCATTCGAAAATCACCCGCACATCTGCTTCTTGCCAATTACCTTTTACGGCACCTAATTCATATGCTTTTTCTTGCAAGATGGGATTTAGGTCTTTGGCGAAAACCTGCAGGCCCTGTTGCACCGATAGATGAGTAATCAACATCCCGATGGCACCTAGCCCTAGGACGTAAATGGCATCGCCTTTCGCGAGCGATGCTTTTTTTAGCGCATGATAGGCTACCGCCGTGGGTTCAATCGTGACCGCATCGTTAGCAGCGATAGCATCTGGAAGGCGGTGAGCGAAATCTGCGGGAATCAACACGTATTCTGCGAAACAACCGGGGGCGTTTAGTCCTATGGTGCGCTTATTAGGACAAACCGTGGCTTGGCCGCGTTCGCAATACAGGCATTTTCCACAAGGGGCATTGGGGTCTACAACCACTCTTTCGCCTAAATTGCGTTGTAATCCTTCGCCTACAGCGTCAATATAACCCCAACCTTCGTGACCGATGATAGTAGGTTCTGGTAATGGACGATGCCCGCCAAAATAGTGTACATCTGATCCACAAATGCCCACTTCTTGTAAACGAATGCGCAACTGACCTGGTCCAGGAACTGGGATGGGATGTTCGCCTATTTCGATATGCAAGGGTTTTACAAGAACTGCTGCCCTCATTTAAGAATCTGATTAAATTCGATGATCTCGCCATTAGGCCCTTTGACATTGAAGAAACGCGTGCCGTTCTTCCAAAAAGCCAGAAAAGTAGGCTCCTGCTCAATAATGTCAAATCCTGCCTTTTTCAGGGCTTCAAAAGCGTATTCCACATCTTCCACGTCGATCGCGAAATGGTCGATGTGACCGACTTTGCGCTGTTTGATTTCGGCTAATTGCTTTTCCGGCATTTGGTACAATTCTACGATCACCTCGTTATTTTTCATCATCACACAAGTCCCAAAACCGCCGTCAAATTCAAAGGGGGACTCCATCACATTCTCGAAACCGAGGCGCTCGTAAAAGGGGATCGAGATTTCCATGTTGTGAACGGGAATTCCGATGTGTTGGATTTTATGGATAAAGTCGATTTTCATAGCTTTTGGATTTGATGCAAAATACGAAATTTTGAAAACTTAACACTGTTAAGTATATTTACGCTGTAATTTTAAAAATATGAGCATAGTCGCCAGAAAAGAGAAGCAGAAGCAGGAGATTCGGTCCTTGATACTAGAGGAATCGATGAAATTATTCGTGGAAGAAGGCTTCAGTAAAGTATCCGTTCGCAAGATCGCCGAACGAATTCAATATAGCCCCACGACGCTCTATCTGTATTTTAAGGACAAAAATGAGATCCTTTTCCATTGCTGCGAGTCAGGATTTAAGAAAATGTTGGAGCAAAATATTGCGTTGGGCTTAATCAGTGATCCCATCGAAAGACTGCACCAGATGGGGGTGAATTACTTGAATTTTGGCCTAGAAAATCCAGAATATTATGACTTAATGTTCATTCAGGAAGCACCTATGGCCACGCTAATCGATATGGGTGCAGGCTGGTCGAGTGGTGATCAGGCGCTGGAAGCCTTAAAAATGATTGTTCAGGATGCGATGGACAAAGGTTTATTAGTTCCGGCGAAAGTGGAAACGGTGGCGATGGCGGTTTGGAGTATGGTACACGGCCTCGTTTCTCTGGCGATTAGACAGCGCTTGGATAAATTAGTGCCCGCTGAAGACGTCGAAAAAACGATGCACGAATCGCTGGATTGGTTATTAAAAACAATGAAAAAAGTTTAAAATGAAATACCTGTTATTA
>JBEBDF010000053.1:0-13686 GCA_041157105.1 Bacteroidota bacterium
AAAAAACGTATCAGAATCTATCGAATGGATGATATTCATAAAGTCCGGAATAGTCAACCAAGCAGCCAAAAAAGGTACAATTAGCCAAGAGAATACCCCCCCAACAATCCAAGCACTTTCCCAAGACCATACCTTTATCTTACGATAAGGGATATAAAAACTACCTGAAGCAAATCCACCCAAGGAATGAAAGAAAAGACCTAATATTGAACCCATAATTATAAATTAATTATATCCTCTAACTGAGTTTGAAATGACCAAAAGTACAAATAATTTCATTTTGACAAGGAATAGAACTAAAATCACACTAAACTAGCATTATATATTGAATATTTATGTATAAAAAAGTACTCTTCTTAGCTATAATCGCCCTAGCTTTCTCCTCATCTGAGGATTGGTCAGCATATTTAGGTGGAGCCGACCGAAACCATTATTCAACGCTCACACAAATTAATCCGAGCAATGTGGATCAATTAAAGATGGCATGGGAATACAGTTTACCTGATTCTGGTCAAATGCAAGTGAATCCACTGATTGTCAAAGGAATCCTCTATGGAGTTAGTGCCTCAGTTCAGGCATTTGCATTGGATGCATCTTCGGGTCACGAAATTTGGAGATTTGGCGATCCATTGAAAAACTGGGCAAGTACGTCTAGAGGTGTTAGTTTTTGGACAAATGGAATAGAAAAAAGAATCTTATATACAGCAGGACCAAATCTTTGGGCACTAAACGCCGAAACTGGCAAGCCTATTTCTAGTTTTGGTGATAATGGAAAAGTCGATTTACATACGGGATTACCTCCAATTGCAGCTAATAAATTCATCATATCCAATACACCTGGTACCATTTACCACAACCTCATTATAATGCCTGTTCGTCTTTCTGAGGGTGCGGATGCAGCCCCTGGGGACATTCGTGCCTTTAATGTAATAACGGGTAAGTTAGCCTGGACCTTTCATACGATTCCCTATCCAGGGGAAAAAGGTTTTGAAACATGGCCAAAAGATGCATATCTCAATACGCACATTGGCGCTGCAAATAATTGGGCTGGAATGGCCGTAGATACTGAAAGAGGCATCCTATTTGTACCCACAGGGTCTGCAGGATATGATTTCTACGGAGGAAATCGAAAAGGATCTAACTTATTTTCGAATTGCCTAATTGCCCTTGATGCTAAAACGGGTAAACGTCTTTGGCATTTTCAAACTACTCACCATGATCTATGGGATCGTGATTTACCTGCCCCTCCTAATTTAATCAACGTAACACATAAAGGAAAAAAAATAGCAGCAGTGGCTCAAATTACGAAGCAGGGTTTCGTATTTCTTTTTGATCGGCTTAGTGGAAAACCTCTATTTCCTATCATAGAGAAAAAAGTGAAAGGTTCTTTATTAAAAGGTGAAAATGCTTGGTTAACACAACCATTTCCTCTTATCCCGAAACCTTTTGCTAGATTATCCTCTGAAATTCAGAACAATGATATCAACCCTTTTTCAGAAAATAAAGAAGAACTAGTCAAGACATTAGCTTCATTAAACAGAGGGTGGCATGATGCACCCAGCGAAAAAGGAAATCTGATTTTACCTGGATTTGATGGTGGTGGCGAATGGGGCGGCGCAGCAGCAGACCCTGACGGCATTCTATATGTAAATAGCAATGAAATGGGATGGGTTCAAAAGATGATTCCATCTAAAATGAATAGTCTCAATCCTGGCGAAAAGGCTTATCAAACAAATTGTCAATCATGCCATGGAACAGATAGAAAAGGTAATCCATTAAGTGGATACCCTTCCTTACAAGAAATCTCAACCAAAAGGTCAAAGATATATCTGCAACAAATAATAAATAATGGTAAAGGAATGATGCCAGGCTTTAATCAGCTTTCAAAAGAAGACAAAGAGAACATCCTTTCCTTTATCTTAAATAAAACTACTAAAGAAGTAGTCACTTCTAAGTCAACAAATTACGTCACTCCATACCAAATGACAGGGTATAATAAATTTTTAGATTCCAAGGGCTTACCGGCACTGAGCCCACCCTGGGGAACGCTTAATGCCATTGATTTAAATACTGGAAAATACCTTTGGAAAATACCTTTTGGAGACGAACCCGCATTAGCTCAGCAAGGAATAACTGGAACTGGGGCAGAAAATTATGGTGGACCAATAGTAACAGCTAGCGGACTTTTAATAATTGGAGCAGCTAAAGATGGCAAAATGCGTATCTATGCAAGTAAAACAGGAAAGCTGCTACGTACAATTACCTTGCCAGCAGCAGCTTTTGCAACTCCATCCACCTATTCAGTAAACGGTAAACAATATATTGTCATTGCTTGTGGCGGAACCAAATTAGGAACGCCCAAAGGCAATAAATATGTGGCATTTAGCCTATAACTATTCTTTTACAATCGTGGTTGAAAAAGGTTTTCCTGAAGAAATCACATGTAAAATGTATTTACCTACCCGAATACCAGAAAAGTCTGTAAATACAATTTCTTTAATGGGCGCTTCATACGTTTGTTGGTAAATAACCGACCCTAATTGATCATAAATGGCCACAAAAGTTGGCTTTGTACTTGGCACGGAGAATCCAATTGTTAATTTATCTACAAAAGGATTCGGAAAAGCAGTATAGATAATTGGATTTTCTTCCTGCAAATTCAATTTAATTCCTGAGGCAGCAATACTTCTTTCTAATAAAGAAGGCTGCTTAAACCCCTGACGGACGATTACCCCCCCCTTCGTAGAGGTTCCTGTAACGGCACTCTGCTGTCCAATGATTTGGGAATAATATTTTCCATCTACCATGGTTGTAGAACCACCGGAACCGATTGAGGAACTTATCACCTTCTGAGAATAAGCTAATTGGGTAAAGGCAAGCATTAAAACCGCCACAAGAAAACTTTTCATATTAATTATTATTATTAAGACTAGTTAAATATTCTTCTACACTTACTCCTTCAAACTCAACGAAAAAATAAATTAAATCTGCTTGACAATCAAAACCTGAATCCATATAGAGATTATCTAAACAATTATTTTCCTCAACTCTTTTCTTGATTAAATGCTTCGCAAACTGTATTCGCAAACGATTCATTTCATCAGTGAAGTTAGTGAAAAGATAAAGTTCAAAAAAATCAGTTAAAACAGCTTTATCTATTTGGACTAATTCCCCGAATTGATCCAAAGTCAAAAAAGGTTTTAAATATGGCCTATCAAAAATATAAACTGCATTTAACGTCTGATCCATCTTCCACCAATAGGCATCCTGAGGATTTAAATTCCTTTTAAATCGATCCACATTTAAATAAATCACCTGAGGAAAGAAATAAAGGGTAAAAACCATCAAAACATATGCAATCAGAGAAATATATTTTATTTCATTGGGATGATTTAAATAGGAAAAAAACCAATTGTTCTCTAACCAAACGCCAAAAAAAACAGAACTCATTCCTACAAAAACTAACCATTGTAAAAGTAGAAAAATAACTAACCACCTACCTACTTTAGTAACCTCGAAGAAGTATAATTTATTTTTTTTCAGATACATTAAACCCCAAACAGAGTAAAATGTCAACAAGAGAGGCCGTAGAATGTAAAGATGAGACGCGCTAAATAGGAGGCCAAGTTTAATAGAAAAAATGGCAGTCCAATTGCTGAAAACCTGCCTTACCACAGCTATTTTATACGCATATGGTGAAAAATAATAGGGAATTGTGTCTATAAAGACGAGTATAAAAGGAATTAAATGCCATATATCCGTCCAGTATAATTTGGTATTTCCATTTCTAAGACTTCTCAAATAGAAAAACAACAAAGGTCCTATCAGAAAATAGAGAGATGAGAAATTACCAAATAGTAAAACCGTAAATAGCATACTCTGGCCCAGAGACATAGAATAAATAGTTAGGCAATAAATCCCAGAAATAAAAAATAGAATCGCTAAATAGATGTTAGGATTAGCGAATAAAGACCCTCGTGATTTCAAGAATATGATCGACGGCGTCATAAAACTAGTAAATAGTGTCATGACAAAAATCGATTGGAATAGAAGCAGCATTATGAAGTGGTTAGATATAAATGTAATGTACTAAAATATAATGATGTAAAATCAATACTTAGTAAATTACCACTATACTGATAAATTAAATGGAAATAAAAAAAAGAATTACTCGCTTTTGGAAGCTTTTAGGACCCGGCTTAGTAACAGGAGCAAGCGACGACGATCCTTCGGGGATAGCCACCTATTCACAAGCAGGAGCAGGTTTGGGCCTTTCAACTCTTTGGACAGCTTTAATTGCCTTCCCATTAATGGCCGCCATCCAGCAAATGTGTGCCAGAATTGGATTAGTAACAAAACAAGGATTAACTGGTACACTTAAAAAACATTACCCTAAGCCAGTTCTTTATATGATGCTACTTTTCAGTTTCCCAGCCATCATCATGAATATAGGGGCAGATATTGCTGGGATGGGTGCCGTGGCTAACTTATTATTTCCATCGATTGATCAAAGTTACTTCAGTGTTCTATTTACCATTCTTTTAATCGGCCTTATTATCTATCTGCCTTATGCTAAAATCGCAGCTACACTCAAGTATTTATGCATCGTCATGCTAGTCTATTTTGTTGTTCCATTTCTGTATAAACAAGATATAAAGGAGATTTTGACTGCGACATTTATCCCTAAAATTCAATTCACAAAAGAGTATATAGCTATTTTAGTGGGAATTTTAGGTACTACGATTTCTCCCTATTTGTTCTTTTGGCAAGCATCAGTGGAGGTAGAGGAAATGAATGTTAAAAAAAGATTGATAGTAAACAAAAGAATTATTCATGAGATGCAACAAGACGTTGATTTTGGGATGACTTTTTCTGGCTTTGTAATGTATTTTATCATTTTAACCACAGGTACCGTTTTGTATAAAAGTGGTATTCGTCAAATTGATACCGTTGAGCAAGCCGCCATGGCTTTGAAACCATTAGCAGGTGATTTAGCTTACTTGTTATTTGCTATTGGTATTTTTGGTACAGGGTTAATAGCTATTCCTGTTTTAAGTGGCTCTCTTTCTTACATATTCTCAGAGACGTTTGGTTGGGAACAAGGGCTAAATAAAAAGTTTCATGAGGCCAAAGGCTTCTATTCCATCATTGCCTTTTCACTTCTCGTAGGACTCTCCTTAAATTACGTGGGAATCACTCCCATTGACGCTCTGATCTACACCGCCATTTTATACGGAATGACGGCTCCCGTTTTAATTGCCATCATCTTACATATTTCGAACAATAAAGAAATCATGGGTGAAAATACGAATAGCATACTTTCTAATATTTTAGGAATTGTAGCATTTACTATCATGACAATGGCAGCTTTAGCCTTACTCTACCTTGAATTTATCGCATAAAAAAACCATACTCTCCTAAAAAGAGTATGGTAAAAAAAGAGTGGACCAGCATGGGCTCGAACCATGGACCCCCTGATTATGAGTCAGATGCTCTAACCTACTGAGCTACAAGTCCGCATTGTACATCCTTTAAAGGAATTCAATGTGCTACAAAATTAAGGAATACTAACCTTTTTAGCTAAATTTCGGAAAAGAATATCCCATGTACCCGACTAAAATTATTAATGATCCGATTTATGGTTTTATTAAAATCAATAATCCATTAATTCTTGAACTTATCGATCACCCTTATTTTCAGCGACTTAAACGCATTAAGCAATTAGGTTTAGCTGAATTTGTGTATCCGGGCGCTCATCATACCCGTTTTCACCATGCCTTAGGTGCCATGCATTTGATGGATCAAGTTTTGGATAATTTAAAGGCAAAAGGATATTCTATTTCCCCCGAAGAACGGGAAGCGGCAGAAATTGCCATTTTATTACATGATATTGGACATGGGCCTTTTTCTCATGTTTTAGAATATACTTTATTAAATGAGGTGAAACATGAGGATGTGTCTACCCTCTTAATGGCTAAATTGAATCAACATTTCAAGGGCAGATTAAGTCTTGCCATCGAGATTTTTGAAAACAAATATCCGCGTAAATTTTTCCATCAATTAGTATCTTCTCAGTTAGATGTGGACCGATTAGATTATTTGAGTCGCGATTCTTTCTACACAGGCGTACGTGAGGGATTTATTGGTTCTGAGCGATTGCTAAGTATGATGGACTTAAACAATGAGCAATTAGTCATCGAAGAGAAAGGTATTTATTCTACCGAAAACTTTTTGATGGCCCGTCGTCTAATGTATTGGCAAGTATATTTACATAAAACGGCCATCGCAGCAGAGACGATGTTAATTCAAATTTTGCGACGGGCTAAATTCTTAATTGCAGAGGGTCAAAAACTCCCTTGTTCCAGTCCTCTAAAGACATTTCTTAAAGGTACTTACACCTGGGAAGAATTCTCTTCTCAAGAAAGTCTTGTAATTGCTTTCACCGAATTAGATGATCACGATGTGTGGGCTGCCATAAAAGAATGGAAAAATGCCAGCGACAAAATTCTTAAGCATTTGTGTTCCCATTTTTTGGCAAGAAAATTATTCACTTGCAAATTAGGCTCTCAACCACTTCCAAAGGCAAAAAGAGTAGAAATAGAGGAGAACATTAAACGAGAATATGGCATTACTGATGAAGAGTTATCTTACTTCGTCGTAGAGGGCTCTACTTCCAATGCTGCTTATGTTCAGGGAGACAATACCATCAAAATGGTCGACAAACAAGGGCAAGTGGTCGAGTTACTCGAAGCATCCGATTTACCGACCATACAAGCATTAAGTAAGATTGTAAAAAAATACTATTTTTGTTGCCCAAAGAGCGTATATTTGCAAGGAGAATTGAGCTAGTGGGAATTCTCTCTGCCAAAATTAAACACTGTTAGACCGAATGAAATTTACTGTTGACCAAATAGCCCAATTAATTCAAGGTACAGTAGATGGCGATGGATCAGCGAGTATCACGGCGTTTAATAAAATAGAAGAAGGACAAACGGGCAGTATTTCCTTTCTGGCAAATCCTAAATATGAATCCTATTTATACAGATCTAAGTCAACCGCCATTATTGTTGCTAACGATTTAGTCCTAAAAGAGAAACCTTTAGCTACCTTAATTAGGGTACAAGATCCATATTCTGCCTTCACGTTATTACTACAAAAATACCAAGAATTTACCAGCGTTAAAGAAACAGGAATTCAGCAACCCAGTTTTATTGCAGATGATGTAAAAAAAGGATTAAACCTCTATTTAGGTCAGTTTTCATGCATAGGGAAAGGTAGTATTGTAGGAAACGATACGTATATCGCGGCACATGTTACAATAGGAAATAAAGTAAAAATAGGTGATAACTGTGTTATTTATCCTGGGGCTGTCATTTACAACGATACAGTCATTGGAAATAATTGCACAATTCATGCGAATGCCGTTATTGGTTCTGATGGATTTGGTTTCGCACCTCAGCCTGATGGTACATTTTCCACCATCCCTCAATTAGGAAACGTAGTACTAGAAGACGGGGTAAGCATAGGTGCAAATACGACTATTGATCGTGCAACAATGGGCTCAACTTTAATCTCAAAAGGAGTTAAAATTGATAATTTGGTTCAAATAGCGCACAATGTGGAAGTGGGCGAAAATACCGCTATTGCTGCCCAAACTGGAATTTCTGGTTCAACAAAAATTGGCCAAAACTGCTTAATCGGCGGCCAAGTGGGTGTAGCGGGACACATTACCATAGCAGATAAAACAATTGTTACCGCTCAATCAGGTGTAACAAAAACGGTCCGAAAAGAAGGACAAATATTAGGTGGAACACCGGCCTCCCCTAACAGTGAATATTTGAAACGTAATGCTTTTCTACGTCAATTACCGGATTTATTAAAACGATTAGAATCTTAATCTCGAGTATGAATAATAAGCAACATACTATTACCAAGGCTGTAACCCTATCAGGTGTAGGTTTACATACTGGCATAGTTGCCAACCTGACATTTTTACCCGCTCCTGCAAACCATGGAATCAAATTCCAACGTATTGATTTACCCGGTCAACCTATTGCAGATGCAGATGTGGACTATGTAGTTGATACTTCGCGTGGAACAACCATTGAACACAATGGAGCTAGAATTAATACAGTGGAGCATGTTTTAGCGGCACTTGTAGGTTTGGAGGTTGATAACATATTAATTCAATTAGACGGTCCTGAACCTCCCATCATGGATGGTAGTTCCATCAAATTTGTTGAGGCTTTAAAGGACGCAATTCCTGTAGAACAAGATGCACACCGTAAATTCTTTGAATTAACAGAAGAAGTAAGATTCAAGGATTTAGAAAGTGGTATTGAGTTAGCAGCATTGCCCCTTAATGATTATAGAATGGCCGTAATGGTAGATTATAATTCTAAATTTTTATCTAGTCAACACGCTAATTTAAGTCACGTTTCTCAATTTGAGAAAGACTTTTCGATGTGCAGAACCTTTTGTTTCGTGCACGAAATAGAAGTACTCTACAAGGCCGGCTTAATTAAAGGTGGAGACTTGAATAACGCTATTGTTATTGCTGATAAAGATTATTCAGAAGCTGAATTAGCTCATTTATCTGAAGTTTTAGGTAAACCTAAAATCTCTGTTTCTAAAGAAGCGGGTATTTTAAATAATACAAACCTTCACTTCAGTAATGAAATGGCTCGCCATAAATTGCTGGATTTAATGGGGGATTTAGCATTAGTGGGTCGCCCAATTAAAGCACAAATTTTAGCCTCTCGTCCAGGACATGCTTCTAACGTAGAACTAGCACGTAAAATCAAGAAATTGATGTTAGACGCAGAGAAGAATAAAGTACCTACCTACGACCCAAAGCAGCAACCTATTTTTACCCACGAACGCGTTTATGAACTTCTTCCGCATCGTTACCCCTTCCAAATGATTGATAAAATCATTTATTTGGACGATAATAGTGTGGTCGGTGTTAAGAATGTGACGATGAATGAAAACTACTTCATGGGTCATTTTCCAAACAATCCAGTTATGCCAGGCGTTATGCAAGTAGAAGCTATGGCTCAAACGGGGGGAATACTTGTTTTAAGTTCAGTAGAAGATCCTGAGAATTATTGGCCATACCTGGTGGGAATCGAAAATTGCCGCTTTAGAAAAAGTGTCATTCCTGGGGACACCATTATCTTTAGATGTGAGCTACAGGCACCCATACGTAGAGGAATTGCAAAAATGACAGGTAAGGCTTATGTAGCAGGCCAAGTTGTATGTGAAGCTGAAATGACAGCTAGTTTAGTTCGTAAATCGTAAGATTATATATGATTCATCCTTTAACCCATATTGATCCACAAGCCAAAATTGGTGCTAATGTTAGTATCGAAGCATTCACCTCTATACATGCAGATGTTGAAATCGGTGAAGGAACTTGGGTTGGATCAAATGTGACTATCTATCCAGGTGCTCGCATAGGTAAAAATGTAAAAATATTTCCTGGTGCTGTTATTTCAGCCATTCCACAAGATTTAAAATTTGGTGGGGAAGTAACGACCGCAGAGATTGGTGACAATTCTACCATACGTGAATGTGTGACGATCAATCGTGGAACCTCTGATAAGATGAAGACTGTCATTGGTCAAAATTGCCTTATCATGGCCTATGTTCACGTCGCGCATGATTGCTTGATTGGCAATAACTGCATTTTAGCTAATTCTGTGCAAATGGCAGGACATGTTACAGTGGGCGACTTCGCTATTATTGGGGGCTCATCCGCTATCCATCAATTTGCCACCATTGGTAGACATGTGATGATTTCAGGTGGTTCATTGGTAAGAAAAGATGTCCCTCCTTTCACCAAATCAGGTCGTGAGCCATTAACTTATGCAGGTATTAATTCAGTAGGTCTACGCCGACGTAACTATACAGACGAGCAAATTAGTGTCATTCAAGAAGCCTACCGCTATTTGTATTTGAAAGGTTTAAATACAAACGCGGCTATTGAAGAAATCGAAACACAATTGCCTAATACGCTTGAGAGAAATGAAATTCTTGAATTTATAAAAAATTCAGAAAGAGGGATTATGAAAGGCTAATGACTTATGGATATTCTTGTTCAAAATCTTTTCAAAAAGTTTAGGCAAGAATTTGTCATTAAGTCCTTCAGTTATTCCTTCCAACTTGGTCAATCCTATGCCATAACTGGCCCTAATGGCTCAGGAAAATCAACTTTATTACAATTAATTGCTCAATATACTCTTCCAAATTCAGGAACAGTAAAAATGTCGGGGATCGATTCCGACTTGGTTTATAGCCAAATTACTTATGCAGCTCCTTACGTTGAATTAATTGAAGAATATACCCTTCAAGAACACCTCGAAATTTTAGTTAAAAACACGTATTTACCTAGAACGATTACGGTAGAAATACTCGAAGATTTTATCGATTTAAAGCCTGACCGCTTCAAATTAATAAAGAACTATTCTTCTGGTATGCGTCAGAAAATAAAATTGGGTTTTGCACTTTTGTCGGATAGACCTGTATTACTATTGGATGAACCCACTACTAACTTTGATGAGCAAGCTAAACAATGGTTCTTTACTAAATTAGAGAAACAGCGTCACAAACTTATTGTCATTGCATCAAATGAAGCAAGAGAAATTGAATTTTGTTCTAACAAAATAGCAATTCAGGATTTTAAATAAGAAAACGTAATCGCCATCTAGTGATTCCCCAAACGACCAGGATAAATCCACTGAAATAAAGCAGATCTCCAAAATTAACTACTCCCATGCTCATTCGATCATAATTAGAGTATAAATTGATAGCTTCTAAACCTAGCTCTTTCGAACCCTGCCACATCGCAAAATTCAGAGCAAGTCCTAAGATAAAGGCGACCGGCTGTTTCTTGGTAAAACTGGAAGCTAATACGTCCAAGAATACAAAACTCAAGGTTAATAGGAATAAAGCAGCGAATCCACCCAATATTAAAGACGAATCATAATTATTTTTAGGAAACCCTAAAGAAGCAATGCTCTGCACAAATAAGGCGCTAGGAAGTAAAGTAATTATAACAATCAAAGCCAAAGCTAGGTATTTGGCCGTCAAAATCTGATTTAAAGGAATGGGAAGAGAACGCAATAATTGAAATGTTCCTTTTTCTGTCTCTTCCGAAAAACTACTCATCGAAAGCGCAGGAACAAAAAATAGTAAAAACCAAGGAGTTAGATCAAAGAAAACGGTTAACTCAGCAAAACCATAATCAAGTATATTTCCGTCAATCACCCAAACATAGATTCCCATCAAAATAAAAAAAGACGAAATGGTACCCCAGCCCATCCAAGAGCTAAAATAGGCCATAACGTCTTTCTTTAAAATAGCGAACATACTATTAAAAAACAGGTTTTTCTCTCTTAACTACAGCAGAAACAATCAAGCCCAAAAGAAAATTGAACACAACACTCATAATAACGACAATCACAAATTGAATTCCTGGATTCAAGAACATCGAGGTCATTTCTTCAGCACTTTGAATTTGACTGGCGCTTAAACCCTGATCCTCCATACGCTCTCTGGCAATGTCCATCTGGCGCTGAATAACCGTATTGTCGATAAATTGAATATAAATGTAATTAAAGGCTCCGGCTACTAATCCACTAATCGCCCCTAACAAGGTAGCCAAACCTAAACCTTGACCATAACTAATATATCCTCCATTCTGCTCTCTATACTCTCTTAAACACAAAAAGGTAATCGTCACAGATAAAACCAAGGACCAAATCGTTGAGACCCAACTAATCGATTCTTGAAATTGTTCTGCCCATCCCATCACATTGATAAGTGTCGAAAAGAGAAAACTTAATAATCCACTTATAAACCCATACTTTAACGCAATAATTGAGGAGGAAGCTGTTGATTCCGATGTATTTTCCATAAGATTTATTTTTTATAATAAAGTGAAATTAACAAATTTGGTAAGAAACCTAAGGCTATTTTTTGCCAGAAATCATCTCTAGCAATGCTATAAGCATCAATTGACTTAATTCCAGCATGCAAACTATTGTAATACTCCCCTCCTTCTTGACTTACAATAACTTCCTTAAAAGAATTTAACTCTAGTAAACTCTGCTGGATATAGGAAGCCAACATTTGTAAACCCGAGGTGGTTTGAAAGAAATAATTTAAAAAAAGGCTACTAAACAGCGCTGTAATAACAATTAAAATATATTGCAAGACAAAATAGACTAAAAAATGCTTCTTTTCCCCCTGATGATTTTGGGGAAATTTTGAAATATACCACCATTGAAAAAATAACAAAAAAACAAAAGTAGGCGCCTTCTTTCCTCCGATGGGAATAATTCCTATTTGTTGTAAAACAAGACCATACATGACCATCAAAACAACAAAAATTAAGGCAAACAGGATAAAACGACCTATTTCCGAAAACCAATTATTGACCATAAGAATGATTTAATCCATTAAATACTCCTAGGATTTTATAATCAAAGGGATGACCGATAAATATCGAATTCATCGATTTAGAAACGATATCAGCTACTTCATAAGTATTTTTTTCTCTCCCTACTATCATTCCTTTCATTTCTTCTCCCACTTTTAATTCGGGCTGGGAGATGCCTAAGAAAGAACTTGGATTATGTGATAAATAAAGATCAGATTTTTCTATACCTTGATTCTTTGCTTCTTGAATAAAGGCGATAGCTAATGTTTCTAGTCCTATTGTTCCAAAAGATGCTTGATCAAACTCTACTTCTTTGCATTCTACTTCAACAGGATGATGATCAGAAACCACTGAATGAATTACACCCTCTTTTAATCCTTTCCATAGAGCTAAACGATCCGCGTCTGTTCTTAGTGGGGGATTAACCTTTTTAAGTGTATCAAAATCAGAAACTGCATCTTCTGTAAGAATAAGTGAATAAATGGCAACATCTGCCGTGACAGGTAACCCCGCCTTTTGTGCTTCTGAAATCAACCTGACTGACTCTGCCGTAGAAATACAGGAGAAATGTAGCGCAAATTCAGGATGAGCTAAACCAAAAGAATGCTGAATCACATAGGATAAAAGGTCTAAATCACGTTTTATATGCAACGTTTCTGCTAATTCAGGTATCCCTTTAAATCCTAATAAGGTACTTTGTAGCCCCTCGTGTATTTGGCCAAATAAAGATAAGCCCTCAACATCAGGTCTAGAAATAACTTTCGACTTTAATGGCTGCAAGTATTGAAGACATTTTAACATCAAATCAGTGTCTTGTAAAGCACCCGCACCATGACTAAACCAAGAGGCTCCTGCTTGATGCAAATCCATCAAATCACTAAAGTTTTCTGATTTGTTTTCTAGTGTTAAAGGAGCTACAGGATAGGATAAAACACCAGAACCATCTAAGCGATTTTTAATAAACTGAATTGACTCTGGCTGCTGTGGAACCGGATCACCTGTAGGTAATAATAAAAAATCTAAAACCCCACCCTTCCAAGCGGCGGCTTTCAAACTTGACCAATCTTCTCTGTGCTCACCACCTGGTAACGTGTTGTGAACACGAAGATCAACGACGGAAGGAAACCATTCTAGATTTTCTTCTGAAACGATTAAATCTGCTTTCGATTGAATAGTGGTTCCAATTTCTATCCAACGACCATTCTCTGAAAGCAAATCAACTTTCTTACCATAGAATGAAGACC
>JBEBDF010000054.1:0-13560 GCA_041157105.1 Bacteroidota bacterium
ACCGCGATGCGGCCGTTTAGCATATCAAATAATTCAGGTCTTTGGCGTTTCGCATCCCACTGCCCAAAATCATCACGCACCGAGAAAATCCGCTCCTTCGCTCTCGCCTTCTCCTCATCGCGTCTCGCCCCACCGATACAGGCATCGAATTTGAATTCCTCGATGGTATCTAATAGAGTAACCGTTTGCAATACATTACGTGAGGCATATTTACCAGACTCCTCTTTCGCTTTTCCTTGGTTGATGGAATCCTGCACATAGCGCACGATTAATTCCGCTCCAGTTTCTTTCGCTAACCAATCTCTGAATTCAATCGTCTCAGGGAAATTATGTCCCGTGTCGATGTGCACTAAAGGGAAGGGGATTTTACCTGGGAAGAAAGCCTTTTGGGCTAAACGAACTAAGGTAATCGAATCCTTTCCTCCTGAGAAAAGGAGGGCTGGGCGCTCAAATTGCGCCGCTACTTCGCGAAGAATGTAAATGGATTCATCCTCTAGTTGGCGAGGAAAATGGCCAATTTTGTCTTGTATTGTCTGCATATCTTAGGCGTGTAAACCACATTCTTTTTGTGAATTCTCCCACCACCAACGGCCTGCACGCGGATGTTCACCCTCCGAAATCGCACGCGTACACGGTGCGCATCCGATGGAAATGAACCCTTTTTTGTGCAAGGGGTTTTGGGGAATCTTGTGATCCGTTAAGTATTTTTCTAAAGTGCTAAAATCCCAATCAATCAGCGGATTGATCTTGAATAATTGACGGCTCTCATCCCATTCGAGAATAGGCATGTCCGCTCTGTTTTCTGATTGTTCGGCGCGTAATCCGGTGATCCAAACCTTTGCTCCATGCAGTGCGCGCGATAAAGGCTCCATTTTTCGAACAAAACAGCACTCTTTTCGGTTCTCTACAGAAGTATAGAAGGAGTTAAACCCTTTTTCGGCCACCAGTTTTTCAACGGCAGGTGTAGAAGGGAAAAAGGTTTGAATGGAGATGCCGTATTTTTTTATCGTCAAATCCATCAACTCGTAGGACTCTTGGAATTGACGACCGGTATCGAGGGTAAAGATTTCGATGTTCGACTTTGTGCTCGCTATGGCCTGCGTTATCGCTTGATCTTCTTGCCCGAAAGAGCTAGAAAAGACGATTTTTTCACCCGCAAAATAGTCAGCAATGAACTGGATGCGTTCCGGGAGGTTTCTAGAAAGGAGCTCTTTTTCGAGGTTTGCGGGTACCATAAAGCAATATTTTGACAAAGGTACACATTGTCTATTGAATAACTATACTAATAAATAAAAAAAATAATTAGCTATCTTCGAGTGTCATGCGAATTGGTTCAGAAATTTTATTGGATTTGCCTTCTGGAGACGAGGAAGAAAGCTTGTTAGATGTTCGTAATCTGAAGAATCTAGTGCGTCACGGTGAAGGCCTACGGCTGGAATTCAAAATGAAGGTGAAATTTCCGGAGAAGATCGTGAAGGAATTAGTCGCTTTTGCGAATACGGAAGGCGGCCACCTCTTTATAGGGGTTAGCGATGCGGGTGTAATTGAGGGAGTAAAGTTCGCTGAAGAAGAGCAATTCTTATTAGAGCGGGCCATTGAGAAGTATTGCTTCCCTGCCTTCACCTACCGTGCTTATCGAATTCGATTGGATAATGGGCGGGAAGTTTTAGTCTACCAAATATATGAAAGTGTGGATAAGCCTCATTTTGTCCAACTCGAAACGGATTCGCATCCCATCTGCTATGTACGGGTAAAAGACCGTACGATACAGGCTAGCAAAGAAATGAAGCAAATTCTAAGGAGAGAGAATGAGGAAGGGCTTTCTTTTGCTTATGGAGAGATAGAACGCTGGTTAATGGAATATTTGCGGGCAAATCAACAAATTACCCTTTCTGAATTTGCCCTAAAATGTAATTTGCCCATTTGGTTAGCATCTCGTAAATTAGTGTTGCTCGTTTTAAGTAGAGTATTGAAAATCGAACCAGGTGAAAACCAAGATCAATATTCCTTGCAATGAAAAAATGGATAGTATTGTTAGCTGCTTTACCCTTTGCCTGTACGAAAGAGGCAAATGATCCAGCCATTACACCAGCGCCGCAAACAACGGCTATCTCTTCTTTTGATCTGTTACAAGACAAATTATTGACGCCCAGTTGCGCTACTTCAGGATGCCACTTATCCAATAAAGATGCCGGTTTTGCCCAGCATGGTTTAGTGCTCGCGAAAGGTAGTTCCTACGCGAATTTAGTGGGAGTTGCCTCCGTTAATCCGGTTGCACTTAAGAATTCCATCTTGCGCGTTAAAAAATTCGCCTCCATTGAAAGTTTATTATTTCACAAATTAAATTGGGATATAAGTCATCATGGATTAGCTAATTATGGTGCTCCAATGCCTTTAGGAGGTAAGCCGCTAAGTAAAGGAGCCTTAGCATTTGTCCAAAAATGGATTGATGCCGGCGCCCCTCCCACCGGTGTAGTTGCTGATGCTAGTTTGCTGGATGATACGACGCCAAGTTTTGTAGAAGATGCGAATTTCGCTCCTTTGGCCTCACCATCAGAGGAAGGAAAAACGGGGGTTCAATTGAAAGTCGACCGTTTTGTAGTTCCACCTAATTTTGAAAGAGAACTATTCGTTCGTCGGCCAATTAATAACGCTGCCCCCATCTATGTTAACCGCATAAAATTGAAATCTAGGGCTAATAGCCACCACATGGTGCTTTATGACTTTAGATCAAAGACTTCCTTACCGGCACTGAATGAAGTTCGTGATTTAAGGAATTTAAACAATTCTTTGAATCTGACGACGGTGATTCAAATGTCAAATCATATTTTTTTAGGTGGAGGTACCGATCCTAATTCGGATTATACTTTTCCTGCCGGTATGGCGCTTGAACTCCCAAGTAATGCCTCCATTGATTTGAATCCACATTATTTTAACAAGACTAAAGATAATTTGTACGGGGAAAATTATGTAAACCTCTACACAGTACCTGCCGATCAGGTGAAGAAGGTCGTACAAATGATTGATTTTAATGCGACTGGTTTTAATTTACCTGCGAATAAAACAACCACCATCACACGCGATTTTAAATTTGATAAGCCTGTTGCAGTAGTCTCGTTGACTTCCCATTACCACGCAAGAGGAAAATTATTCCAAATTAAGATTAAAGGTGGCGCTCGTGATGGAGAAATTATTTATGAAAATACGGATTGGGAACACCCGAAAGTCATTAATTACGATACACCTATTCTCCTGCAAGCTGGGGAGGGTCTAACCTCTGTTGCAACTTATGTAAATGATACGAATAAAGATATTGGATTTGGTCTGACCTCAGAGGATGAAATGAATATCATTTTTGGGTATTATTATGAGCGTTAATTCGCACGCATTCAGCGTTTTCGCGAAAAGTTTTCTAAAGCTATTTGATATCTAAAACATTGAACTATATTTGCGTCCGTTTCTTGGAATATTTCAAGAAAACAGATAGAAATAGTACAATTTTAAGCATTTTTTGCATTTATTTAGTAACCAAAACAAAGCCGTTTGATAAGACTTTTACTCCCTAGAGATTAATAATGGAACACAAACACAAAAGTAAAGCCACTGCTGCCGGTTTATTAGTAGCAATGGGGATCATTTACGGGGACATTGGAACTTCTCCATTGTATGTAATGCAGTCGATCATCGGAGATAATCCAATCAATTCATTAACTGTTTTAGGTGGATTATCTTGTATTTTTTGGACGTTGACCTTACAAACGACATTAAAATATGTGATTTTAATTTTGCGTGCAGATAATAAGGGTGAAGGCGGGATCTTTGCCCTTTTTGCATTAGTAAGGCGCCATGCGAAGTGGTTGACATTTCCAGCGATTATCGGTGGAGCGACGCTTTTAGCAGATGGTATTATTACACCGCCCATTTCGGTTTCCTCTGCCATTGAAGGATTAAAGATGCTTCATCATCCGGATGGCACCCCTTTTGTGACGGACACGGTACCTATTGTGATTGTTATTTTGACAGTACTTTTCATCTTCCAAATCTTTGGAACGAAGGTCGTTGGGAAGCTTTTTGGCCCTATAATGCTCGTTTGGTTTTCGATGTTAGCCTTGACTGGACTGATTTGGATCGGCCAAGATTGGTCAATATTTAGAGCTCTTTCACCGATGTATGCTTGGGAGCTGTTGACTACTCATCAATCAGGAACGGCCGGATTCTGGACCCTGGGAGCGGTATTTTTGTGTACTACAGGAGCTGAGGCATTGTATTCTGACTTGGGTCACTGTGGTCGGGAAAATATTCGGATTAGCTGGATTTTTGTGAAAATTGCCTTGATTTTACAATATTTCGGTCAAGGGGCGTGGTTGTTAGCTCATCAAGGTGATTTGTTAGGTGTACGCAAACCTATCTTTGAGTTGTTGCCACGTGAATTCTTATTCACCGGGATTATGATTGCGACGGCGGCAGCGGTTATCGCTTCCCAAGCCTTAATCTCAGGTTCATTTACTTTGATTTCAGAGGCGATTCGGTTGAACTTATGGCCTCGTGTACGCTTGGTTTATCCATCCGATCAAAAAGGCCAGTTATACGTTCCTTCCATCAATATTTTGTTATGGATGGGTTGCGTGGGTGTTGTTCTTTGGTTTAAAGAATCCGCAAATATGGAAGCGGCATATGGTCTAGCGATTACCTTGACCATGTTAATGACGACTTCCTTAATGGCTTATTACTTGCACATAAAGAAGGTGGATATGTGGTGGATTCTTCTCTTCTTAGCGGTTTATGTTACCCTAGAAGGCTCCTTCTTAGTAGCGAACTTACAGAAGTTCTGGCATGGAGGTTATGTTTCCTTGTTTATTGCTGGAGTCATTATTTTGATCATGTGGATTTGGTTCAGAGCAACGCGCATTAAAAAGAAATTAACCGAATACGAGAAGTTATCTGATTACATCGAGCCATTAAAAGAGTTAAGTAAGGACGAAACGATTCCTAAATATGCGACGCACTTAGTCTTCATGTCGAATGCGGGTCGTGTTTCTGATATTGAATCGAAGATTATCTATTCTATTTTCCAAAGACGTCCCAAGCGCGCCGATATCTATTGGTTCGTCCACGTGGATACCTTGGATGATCCGTATGCAATGGAATACAAGGTGACGGTGATTGAGCCGGATGATATCATCAAGGTGAACTTTAAATTAGGTTTTAAAGTGGAGCAACGCATTAACTTGTATTTCCGCAAGGTGGTAGAGGAAATGGTGGCACGTGGAGAGGTGGATATTACGTCTCGTTATAAGTCTTTGAACGAGCAAAACGTGATCGGTGATTTCCGTTTCGTGGTCTTGGAGAAATTCCTTTCATTTGACAATGAATTACCGTTGTTAGATCGAATGGTGATGAAGGCTTATTTCTTCGTGAAGCAGTTTACGCATTCGGAGGACAAGTACTTTGGCCTTGATTCTGATGCAGTAAAATTAGAGAAAGTGCCTATGATCATTAAGCCGATCACTAAATGTAATTTGAAACGCATCGACTAGTATGAGCACGATATTTACCAAAATTGTCAACAAAGAAATCCCTTGTCATCTCATTAAAGAGGACGATCGCTTTCTCGCTTTCTTAGATGTGATGCCCTTAGTGGAGGGTCACGTATTAGTGATCCCTAAACAAGAGGTGGATTACATCTTCGATCTGGAGCCGGAATTGTTAGGTGATTTGATGAAGTTTGCTCAGACGATTGCGCCTGCGATTAAGAAGGCGATTCCATGCAAACGCGTAGGAGTGGCGGTGATTGGTTTAGAAGTGCCGCATGCGCATGTGCATTTGGTACCCATGAATCGGATGTTGGACATTAATTTCTCGCAGGAGAAGATGAAGCCGTCAGCGGAATCTTTGGCAAAAACAGCCGAATTAATTCGCTCTTTCTTACTTTAAGAAGCCCTTCAGTTTACTCATTTCTAACATCGGATTCGCTTTTTCGTACACGATATTATAAACCGCCTCGATAATTGGCAACTTGATGTTGTGCTGACGCGAGATGCTGTAGATACTTCGCACGGCATAATAGCCCTCTGCGATCATGTTCATCTCGATCTGAGCGGACTTCACGGAATACCCGCGACCGATCATATTTCCAAAGGTTCTATTTCTCGAAAACTGCGAATAGGCCGTCACCAGTAAATCCCCTAAGTAACCAGAGCTATTCAAATCGCGGTTCTTCTCGGGATAAACTACGTCTAAGAAGATCTTAATCTCTTGCATCGCGTTACTCACGAGCACGGCCTGGAAGTTATCCCCAAAACCCAATCCACGCGTAATACCACAAGCCATTGCCACGATGTTCTTGATAACGGCACAATATTCCACGCCATACAAATCCTGGATGGCATGCGCTTGCAAAAAGCGGCTATTCAATAGGTTCGAGAAGGATTGCGCTAAGCTCAAATCTGGCGAAGCAATCGTTAAGTACGACTGTTTCTCCAAGGCCACCTCTTCCGCGTGGCAAGGGCCAGCGATGACACAGGTTTGGCCTAAAGGCAAATTAAAAGCACGCTCCATCCAATCCGTTACCAACAGATTTTCATCTGGAATCATACCCTTGATGGCAGAAACCACTTTTTTGCCCTCGAAATGTTTCTTATTTAAGTCCTTTAAAGTGCTCGGAATGAAAGCGGCAGGAACCGCAAGAATGATGTATTCCACACCAGCAAGCGCATCCACCATCTTACTGTAGGTCTTCACTTTACGTGGATTGATGGCCACATCCGTCAAATAGCTGGGATTGTGATTGTATTTACGGATGAATTCCACGTCCGACTTCCGGCGAATCCACCACTTAATTTTCACATTATTCTCCGAAAGGATTTTCACTAAAGCCGTAGCCCAGCTTCCTCCACCTAAGACCGCCACCTGGGTAGGGATCTTTTTCTTTAACTCAGCTAATTCACTCATCCCGTAAAATTACGCTTATTTGATAAATATCCCGGATTTTTTGCCAAATTTGTGACCGCAGCTTTTAATAGCTGACAGCTAAACCTATGAAAAAAATCGCCTTATTCCTGCTTGTAGGACTATCTTTTTGTGCGCTCGCGCAAAAGTCACAACCCCTTCCAGAACATCCTCGTCCAGACCTTGAAAGGACGCAATGGGTGAATTTGAATGGCTATTGGGACTTTACCTTCGATTCAACTTTAACGGTTCCATCCCGCTTTTCGAAGAAAATTCTTGTTCCTTTTCCCTGGGGATCCCCACTTTCAGAAGTGAAGGATGAGGCGGATGTGGCTTGGTACCACAAGGAAATTAAAATCCCTGCCACTTGGACGGAGAAGCGTATTTTCCTGAACATTGGGGCCTCGGATTGGGAAACCTCAATCTATTTAGATGGGGTTAAAATAGGAAATCACCAAGGTGGATACACGCCATTTGATGCGGAGTTAGCTGGTGTAAAACCGGGTTCCACGCACCATATCGCCATCAGAGCGGATGACAAGCGTCGGATGTTTACGCTGTATGGAAAGCAGGGTTATGGCAATGCGCGGGGGATTTGGCAGACCGTTTATCTAGAGGCGAGAGGCGCTAATTTCATTGATCATTATGCGGTTAATCCGGATATCGATGCGAAAAAAGCGCAGGTTAAAGTCTTTTTAGGAGCGCCTGTTTCAAAGGAACAAGCTGTTCAGGTGAAGCTTTCCAATGGCCAATCAGCCGTGCTGAAGATACCTGCTGGAAAACAAGAAGGGAGCGTTGACATTCCTATAATGGCGATGCATCTGTGGTCCTTAGAGGATCCCTACTTATATGGATTAACGATGACCTCGGGGAATGATGTGGTGAAGGGGTATTTTGGGATGCGGAAGATTTCGGTGGTGAATTTACCGGGCTCGAAGATTCCGTATATCGGATTGAATAATAAGCCTATTTATGTGCAATTGGCCTTAGATCAAAGTTACCATCCGACGGGTTTTTATACTTTTCCGTCCGATCAATTTATGAAGGATGAGATTGTACGTTCTAAGCGCATTGGTTTGAATGGGATTCGAACTCACATCAAGGTGGATGTGCCCCGTAAGTTGTATTGGGCGGATAAATTAGGCCTTTTGGTCATGTCTGACTTGCCTAATTCGTGGGGAGATCCTGAGGCGGATATGCAAAAGGAGTCAGAATATACGCTGCATGAGATGATCAAGCGCGACTACAATCACCCAGCAATTTTCTCCTGGATAACCTTTAATGAAACCTGGGGATTGTTTACCCACAAAGATAAAAAGGCGATCTATACGCCGGAAACACAGAAGTGGGTAGCGTCTGTGTATCATTTGGCCAAAAAACTAGACCCCACTCGCCTCGTCGAAGACAATTCCGTTTGCTGCGGCAGAGGTCACACCGAAACCGATATCAACTCCTGGCATGCTTATCAAGCAGGTTATGAATGGGATAAATTGATGGAGGATTATTCCGATAAAACGTATCCAGGAAGCACCTGGAATTTCGAGAAAGGATACCAACAAGGAGTCCAGCCGATGATTAATTCGGAGTTTGGCAACGTCTGGGGTTACCAGGGAAGCACGGGTGATGTGGATTATACCTTTGATTACCACAAGGCGATGAACTCCTTCCGGAATCATCCGAAGATGGCGGGCTGGTTATATACCGAGCACCATGATGTGATTAACGAGTGGAACGGCTATTATAAATTCGATCGGACTGAAAAGGAAACCGGCTTAAATGCCATTGTTCCAGGAATGTCGCTGCTCGATTTTCATAGTCCTTTCTATCTTTCGACAGGTCAGGAAATCACCTTTGCAGGGAAAGCCGGCCAAAAAATCAAGATTCCATTACATCTCTCTTCCATGACCAATTCGGCCGGGTCACTTAACTTAAATATGACGTTATCAGGAACGAATGCGGCAGGCGAAAAATTGAATCGCTGGACTAAAACGTCCGTTTTAACTTATGCTGCCTGGGATGTGAAGGCGCTTGACTCGGTGCAGGTGGTGATGCCGGCTGACAAATCGATCAACACCTTAGCCTTCGAACTAAGTGATGCCGCTGAAAAAGTGGTTCACCGTAATTTCGTGCATTTGATTGTTGAAGATGGTTCTATCCAACCTTCGAAAGGTCAATTGATTTCTGTGCCAGTGGAACGCTATAGTGCTGCAAACTGGCCTAAAAAACAGTGGGCAGGCGTTTTAGGCCATAAATTAAACGGTGCGGGAGCAGGTTATTTCGAATACGAAATTCCTTTCCCTACCTCTGGAACGGCGGACATCAAGCAAGTTCGTTTCTTGGTGGAGGCATCCGCTAAACCAATATTAGGCAAGGATCGTGATGATGCAGGTAAAATGGATGGCGACTACATGTTAGGCAAAGGAACGTTTGACCCGGGCGTTAATCCTAATGCCTATCCACAAACCGATCGCTACACCACACCTGCTAAATTGAAAGTGAGTGCGAATGGAGTTTTTGCGTCTGAAACCATTTTAGTAGACGACCCAGCGGATCACCAAGGAATCTTGTCTTGGCATTACCAGGCGCGCAATAAAAAATTAGATGAGGCCGGAACTTATGGTTATTTAGTCCAAGGGGTGATTCCATCGTCTGCTTGGCAGCAAGCAGCAAAAACAGGAAAATTGATCTTGCGTTTCGAGGCCACAGAAGGCGGATTATCCCTGTATGGAGATCAATCGGGGCGTTATGTGATTGATCCGAGTATCATTATCGAGAAATAAACTAAACGCCAAATTGAGCCAAATGGTGGTCAATGTGCTTGTAAAGCAAGTTGTTCCACTCGATGGCGCTCAGTTTGCCCAGGCTTAAAGAAGGGGTGTTGGATAATTGTTCAGCACCCATTTCTTGAATGGTTTTAATTAATTCTTTTAGGCGATCCCTCACTTTTGAGAAATGATAAGAATCAGCTCTAATAAAAGAGGGTGATGTAGGTAAATTTTGTTTGTAAGGGACTTCGTTTACCATAGAATCCTTGTATGCTTTAAGAATGATTCGCATGTACAAAGGTGGTCGATCCGTATTTATTCCCAGAATCTGTTCATAAGGAACGGCGCAATGAGAAAGCATTTGATCTACAGACATTTTACCCCAAAGCGCCTGGCTCTCAGGATTCAATTGATCGATTCGTCTGTAAAGTTCTTCCGTCGTGGAAGGAAGGTAAATAGAAGGATAAGCCATATTAGTTCAGTTTCCAGCGTTTTACATTAATCAATTCCGGTTTCTTATCACCCGTCTGTTTGAATTTCGCATTCGAAAGGTAAATATCCGTTGCTTCAATCACGCGGTAGGTTTGCTTCGCCTCAATATCTAGGTTAGATAAATTGATGTGGTGAATCGGCATTTCTGGAAGTCCACGGATTAATAATCCAGTTTCTGCCCCTTTTGCCACCACGCGGTCTACATAGATATTCTTGAATTGTGGGGTTCCGGCATCGACAGGTTTGCTTTCGATTTTAGGAGTTTCGTCTCCATTCCCGAATGTCGCCACTGGATCTTTCCCTTGGTAGTACATATCGAACAAGATGGCCTCGCCTGCGATGTTCTTCATGCTGATATCTTGGATGTACACATTTTCTACTACTCCACCGCGACCGCGCGCTGTCTTGAAGCGTAAACCTACATCCGTTCCTAAGAATTGGCAGTTCGAAACAAATAAGTCATGCACACCACCTGACATCTCACTACCCACTACGACACCGCCGTGGCCGTGGAATACGACACAATTATCGATGGTGATGTGTGCACTTGGACGGCCTCTTTTTCGGCCTTCCGCATCTTTACCTGATTTTAAACAAATTCCATCATCACCCACGTCGAAGCGAGAGTTACGAACGGACACATATTCACAAGATTCGATGTCGATGCCGTCGCCGTTTTGAGCGAACCAAGGGTTTTTAACCGTAATGTTTTCTACCGTAAGGTGTTTAGAAAGAAGTGGATGGATGTTCCAGGCGGGGGAGTTTTGAAAGGTAACGCCCTCTAATAAAATCTGCTCACACTCGCGAATTGAGATCATATTAGGACGAAGGAATTCTTTGATTTCCTCGGCTTTGGCCTCTGTAAAACCTGCCGCTATGACACCTGGTCGATCCATTGTTGATCCTTTTAAGGCGCGAAGAGTCGGATACCAAGTATCTTTCTTGTCATCCAACACGCCACCAGAACGAACCAATTTGTCCCATTCGCCCGGCGTTAATTTCCCTTTTTTCACCGGTCTCCAAGCCTCACCATTTCCATCGATGATACCTGCGCCGGTAATCGCAATGTTGCGCTCGCCTACGGCAGTGATCGGAGACTGTGCTCTAATCGCATCGACTCCTTCCCAGTTTGTTCGAACTAATGGATATTGCGCAGCGTCTGCACTGAATTGCAAGACTGCACCAGCGTCTAAATGGAAATTAATATTCGAGCGTAAAGTGATTGCACCCGTTTCCCAAAAACCAGCTGGCACCCTCACCACGCCACCTCCTTGTTTCGCCGCGATGTCGATGGCCTGTTGAATGGCAGAGGTATTCATCGCGCTAGCAGATGAAACTGCTCCGTAGGAAACGATGTTAAATGTGTCCTTTCTGAAGGCGGTTTCTGCTACATTAGGCAATTCAAAAGCATATTTCTGAGAGAAGCTAGACTTCTTTAAGAAGCTACGTAGGTGTTCATTCGAAGCTAAAATGGCCTCAGCGACGATCGATGCTATCTTTCTCGCCCCAAAAGGAGAGAAGTGCGTATCGTCCGCCACCCCTTTGCTGAACTTCTTGAAAATCCCAGCCGGGTAATGTAGGAACATTTTTTTAGCTCCCTCAGGTCCTTCGGCGCTAATGTATTTTTTACTTTCTTTTTCTACGTCGATTAAAAGCACTTTTTCTGCGGTGGCTACTTCGCGAACTACACTTGGATAATCCGCATGTTGATCTACAAATACGCCTGTGGAATCAAATTTTCTACGTTGTGTAGGCGTTAATAAGATAGGAATTCCCCCTTTTGAGCGTGTCTCGCGAACATAGCGAATGAGGTTCTCACGGAAGTCGGTTTGGGCAGGAGCGTAACGACTCGTGTCGGAGACTTTGGCATCATTATGGCCAAACTGAATCAACACATAATCTCCCTTTTTGATCTAATTAAATACCTTCGCCCAACGGCCTTCGCGTCTGAAACTTTTCGTGCTTCTGCCGTTATAGGCGTGATTTTGAACCTCCACAGCTTCGTTAAACAACTGTGAAAAAGGCATCCCCCAACCTGTCTCAGGAAAGTCTGCCGAAACCTTGTCTGCCATCGTCGAATCCCCAATCAGGAAAACACGCATGGGCTCGGTCGCAGTGAAACTAAAAAAGAAAAGGCACAGGATAACTAGGTATTTCATAAGGATCTATTTTGCTCTAAAAGCAATAAATACCCCAATTTTACCCAAAAAATTAGCGATTAATTGCGACGCTACTTAAAATAGATTGGATGATCTGCAAGGTCGTGATGTTATCCGCTTCCGCCACATAATTTAAAATGATGCGGTGATTCAGGATATCCGGAGCCATTTCCTTGATGTCTTCCGGTAGCACATAATCGCGCCCCTCTAAGTAAGCCATCACTTTCGCGGCTAAATTCAACTGAATACTCGCACGCGGTGAAGCCCCGAATTGGATATAACCCGCCTCTTGCGTCAGACCATATTCAGCCGGATTTCTCGTCGCAAATACGAGTTCAATGATGTATTTCTCCAAAGTCTCCGAAATCGTAATTTCGTTGATTTCTTTGCGGATTTTGGCGATATCTTCTGCGTTTAATACGGTTTTAGGCTCGTAGTTGAAGTCCATGTTGGACTTTTGGCGCATCACAGCTAACTCTTGATCTTTATCTAAGTAATTCAAGAATACCTTCAGCATGAAACGATCCACCTGTGCCTCTGGAAGCGGGAAAGTACCCTCTTGCTCTACGGGGTTTTGAGTGGCTAATACTAAGAAGGGTTTATCTAAAGGATAGGTCGTATCTCCGATCGTCACTTGCTTCTCTGCCATGGCCTCTAAAAGAGCTGATTGCACTTTAGCAGGGGCACGGTTAATCTCATCTGCTAGGATGATTTGAGCGAAAATAGGCCCTTTTTTTACTTCAAATTCCGATTTTTTCGGATTATAAATCATAGTTCCCACTAAGTCCGCTGGCAATAAATCCGGCGTGAACTGAATGCGGTGGAAATGCAAGTCGAGAATTTTTGCTAAGGTATTAATGGTCAAAGTCTTAGCTAATCCAGGCACCCCTTCTAATAGGACGTGTCCGCCCGTAAAAAGACCGACTAAAAGGCGGTTAATTAGGCGCTCTTGGCCTATAACTACCTTGCCCATTTCGTCAATGACTGCCTGAATTTTCTCTCTTGATGTCATATTACTGCAATTTCTTGTAACGAATACGCTTCGGTGTTGTGTCCCCTAAACGTTTCTTACGTGATTCTTCGTATTCTGAATAATTACCTTCAAACCAAACTACCTGCGAATCGCCTTCAAACGCTAAAATATGCGTCGCGATGCGGTCTAAGAACCAACGGTCGTGGGAGATGACTACCGCACA
>JBEBDF010000055.1:0-13222 GCA_041157105.1 Bacteroidota bacterium
AGAAACTGCCTTCAGTTAAATATGGGAGGCCAAAAATTCTCCGACATTGCCGCCTCTTCTGGGGTTGCCGCGACGGACTGGAGCTGGAGTACCTTGATGAACGATTACGATGGAGATGGAATTAAAGACATCTTCGTTTCCAATGGTATTTTACGCCGCCCGAATGACTTGGATTATTTGAAATTCGTGATCGGTGATTCACTGCATTATGGATTGCCTACTTCGGAGAAATTGGATCAGCAGGCGATTGATTTAATGCCAGATGGGCGTGTTCATAATTACATTTTCAAAGGGGCTAAAGATTTACGCTTTTTAGACAAGTCTTTGAAATGGGGATTTGAAGATAAGGGAGTATCAAACGGATCCACCTATGCAGATTTAGATAACGACGGGGACTTAGACTTAGTGACAAATAACTTGAACGAAAAAGCGGGTGTGTACCAAAACAACAGCCGTCAATTATTAAAGCACAACTTCGTTAAAATCAAGTTCAAAGGAGATGGAGGTAACACTTTCGGTGTAGGAGCTAAAGTCATCTTGAAAACAAAGGATGGTCAGCAATTGCAGCAGATGATGCCTACACGTGGCTTTATGAGCTCGGTGGAGCCTACTTTGTTATTTGGAATTGGTGATCTGCAGCAAGTAGATGAGATGTTGGTGATTTGGGAAAATGAGAAGATGCAGATCGTGAAAAACCCGAAGATCAATACCACACTTACGATGGAGCAGAAAAATGCCAACGTGAATGTAAATGATTATCAATTCTCAGCACCTGTGAAGCCTCTTTTTGAGGAGGTGACTGCGGGCGTGAGCTTGCCATATCTGCATCAGGAGAATGTTTATTTCGACTTCAATCGGGAGCTTTTAATTCCGTTCAAGGTATCCATCGAAGGGCCTAAAATCGCGGTAGGGGATGTGAACGGCGATGGATTAGAAGATGTTTATTTAAGCGGAGCGAAATATCAGGCAGGGCAATTGCTGCTTCAGAAGGGCGCTGGCTTTGTGAAATCCAATCAGCCGGTCTTTAAAGCCGATTCCCTGTATGAAGACGTCGATGCCTTGTTCTTCGACGCGGATGGAGATAAAGATCTAGACCTGTATGTGGTGACTGGTGGTAATGAATTTTATGATCAAATGCCAGAGCAATTCGATCGCCTGTATACAAATGACGGGAAAGGTAATTTCACTAGAGCATTGAATGCTTTACCTCCTATGTACGATAACAAATCGGTGGTTCGACCATGTGATATCGATCGTGATGGAGATACCGATCTTTTCGTAGGTGGTCGCGTAGTAGGGTATTCCTATGGCGCCTCGCCTCGTTCCTATCTGTTAGTGAATGATGGTAAAGGGCACTTTGCAGATAAGACAGTCGCTTTAGCTCCAGAATTGCGGGAGGTAGGGATGTTGACGGAGGCGATTTGGACCGATATTGATCAAGATGGAGATGCAGATTTAACCGTGGTGGGAGATTGGATGCCGATCAAAACTTTTGAAAATAACAAGGGTAAATTCAAGCTCATTGAGATTGGTTTAGAGGAGAAGACCGGTTTCTGGTCCGGAATTACGGCGGCGGATTTTGACAAAGATGGAGACATGGATTTTATCGTTGGAAATCTAGGGACGAACACGAAATTGCGCAAAGAACTTGGTGGTCAATTGCGTATGCAGATCAAGGACTTCGATAAAAACGATACGAAAGAGCATATCATTGCTTATAGCCGCGGCAACGATTGGTTCCCTATCAACAGTAAGGATGAGATGGGAAAACAGATTCCGAGCATCATCAATAAAAAGTATACGGCTTACCATATGTTCGCGGGTAAGACAGTGGAAGAAATTTTTGGAGATAAGGAATTAGAGGGGGCTGACGAGAAAAGTGTCAATACCTTCGAGTCAGTTTACCTAGAAAACCAAGGTAACAAAACCTTTAAAATGGTCGCACTTCCTGCCATGGCGCAAGTATCCAAAATCATGGTATTACGTACGGAAGATGTGGATAAGGACGGGAACTTAGATGTTATCGTGGGAGGAAACTTTAACGGTGCTTCGATGTACCAGGCCCGTTATGATGCCTTCTTTGGCCTCATCCTAAAAGGAAATGGTAAAGGTGGATTTAATCCGTTAATTCCAACCGATACTGGATTGATGTTAGAAGGTGATATTCGCGATATAAAGCAGGTGAGAACTACTAGTGGAATTTTGTATCTAGTGGCTCGAAACAACGATAAACTGCAGGTATTTAAGAAATTATAGAATGCGGACACTGCTGGCTCTTGCCCTTTTTACGGTATTCTCTTATGAGTTTCCAAGTTGCTCGAACAAAGCGGCGGAAGGGAAAGAGCTAGCAAAAACCTATTGTGCCTCTTGCCATCTGCTTCCAGATCCGGCTATGTTGCCTAAAAATGTGTGGCAATACAGCACCCTTCCCTACATGGGTATCATGATGGGGGTGGACAAAGAGATCGGGATGCTGGAGAAACCGCTTTCAGATTATACCATTCTAGGGCCAGGATCGCAGCTTATTCCGGATGAGGATTGGGAGAAAATCAAGGCTTATTATCTGGAGGAGGCACCAAAGACCTTGGAGATACCGGCCTATCAGCCATTAGCAAAACAAACGATTTTCGAGGCAGAACCTATGGTAGCCACCTTGCCTGGGACTACTTTACCGAATATGACGGCAGTTCGAATTGATACACGTAGCAAGCAAATCATTGCTGGGGACCAATCTAATCGGGTGATTTGGAAATGGGATTTAGGGGGCAAATTACTAGATACGAAGACGAATCAGGATGCCTTGACAGCAATTACCACTTCAGGTTCGGAGACATTATATACCTTCATTGGGACGACGACTCAAGCAAATCCGGATGTGAATGGCTTTGTGAGCAATGCTGCTACAGGGAAAAAGTTGATTCAAGGTTTAAATCGACCTATTGCTTTAGTTGCTGCGAATGTAGATGAAGAACTGGGCGATGAATTAATTAGTTCCGAGTTTGGATTTAAGGAAGGTGGAATGGCTATTTGGAAGCTAGAAAAAGGGATATATAAAAAATACCTTTTGAATCCTCAAACGGGCGCGACTAAGGCTATCGTACGTGATTTCACGGGGGACGGGAAACCTGATATCTTGGCGCTTTTTGCGCAAGGGGACGAACGTATTTTGCTCTTTGAGAATGAGGGAGGATTGAAATTTAAAGAAAGGCAGCTGTTGCGTTTTCCTTCCATTTATGGGTCCTCGTCCTTTGATATAGCGGATATTGATGGAGATAAAGACTTCGATATCGTATACTCTGCTGGTGATAATGCCGATTTTACGACTGTCTTGAAGCCCTACCATGGGGTATATGTTTTTGAGAATACGGGGGGATTGAAATTCAAACAAAAAGTCTTTTTCTCTCAAAATGGGGCCACTAAAGTGATGCCAGCCGACTTCGATGGCGATGGCGATCCGGATCTAATTTCAATAGCTTTGTTCCCCGACGTGGCGGGTAGACCCGGCGAGGGGGCTATGTATTTTGAAAATAAAAAAGGGACTTTTGTTCCAATGACTTTACCGATTGAACATTTAGGTCGCTGGTCCGTGATGGACATAGCGGATCTTGATGCGGACGGGGATTTAGATGTGGCGCTGGGATCTCATGCGGTGGCTAAATTCCCACAAGGAGGATTCGATCCTCAATGGAAGCAGGCAAAAGGACTGCTCATCTTACGAAATAAAACCAAATGAAATTAGGCCTACGCGTATTGATTTTACTGCTACTTGTTGGCCCACTTTTACATGCGCAACGCAAAGGCTATGTGATTTTCTCTGGAACGATTGTGGACATGGAAAATAAGGCACCTATCGTAGGAGCTTCTGTCTTTTTCTCCGGTTCTTCCGAGGGTGGAACGACCGATTCTTTAGGTCAATTTACAGTGACTATCGCGGCACGTTCCTACCAAGTAATCGCCAGAAGTCTGGGTTATAAATACAAGACCTTTCGGTTAGATTTATCTAAAAACACCCAAACTAACATCGAATTAGAGCGCTCTGAGCAGTTATTAGGTGAGGTAGTCATTACGGCTGAGAAGGCAGATGCGAATGTGAATCGGACAATGATGGGCGTGGAGAAAATGTCTTCGAAGACCTTGAAAAAATTGCCCACGCTAATGGGAGAGGCCGATGTGATTCGCAGTATCCTATTGCTTCCCGGCGTGTCGACGGTGGGAGAAGGGGCCTCTGGATTCAATGTGCGAGGTGGAAATGTCGATCAAAATTTAGTTCTTTTGGATGGAGTCCCCTTGTTTAATACGTCTCACTTATTCGGATTTTTTACGGGCTTTAATGCCGATATGGTGCAGGACTTAAGTTTGTACAAAGGTGGTATACCTTCAATGTATGGCGGTCGAGCCTCTTCGGTTTTGGACGTTCGGGTGAAGGAAGGGGATTTTGAGAAATGGTCATTGCAGGGCGGTGTGGGCCCTATTTCATCCCATATTTTAGTGGATGGCCCCCTTGTGAAAGGTAAGACCTCCTTGATTGTAGGTGCTCGAGGTTCGATTTCGGATTTCTATATGCAGTATTTCCCAGACCCTAATTTAGCGAAGAGTCGGGCGAATTTTTACGATGTCAACTTTAAGCTGACACATCGTTTTGGGAAGAATCAGCGTATCTCCCTGTCTGGATATGCAAGTAATGATGGATTCAAATTTGCGCAGGATACCTTGTATTCCTGGAATACGAAGGCGCTCAGCTTTAAACACAATGCATTGTTGAGGGGGAATATATCCCATAATTTTACCGCTTTCTACAGCGATTATACCTATGGTATTGAAGGCCAAAAACAGGACTTGGAATTTCTTTGGAAACCGTCTATCATCCAAACATCTGTTAAAGAAGAACTAAGTAAAGACCTCGGTAATGCTGGACGCTTAGATCTGGGAGCTGAAATTTCAAACTTCAGCAATGATGCTGGTAGTTTTCTACCTAATTCTGCGAGTTCCACCGTTGATAAGTTTGCGATGTCGACGGAGTACACTCGGGAAATGGCAGCTTACATAGGGCATAGTTTGCCACTGGGTAAAAGGTTAAGTTTTGATTATGGATTGCGATACGCTTACTATCAGTTGCTAGGGCCGGGCGAATTTTACCAGTATAAGTTAGGGACGCCGCGGGAAATCAATACGATTACGGATACTTTACGAGCAGGCTCGAATGAAGTGGTGGCAAGCTATGGAGGTTTTGAGCCACGTTTATCTTTTGCCATTAAATTAGATACGAGTTTCTCGATTAAAATCGGCTTCAACCGAATGCAGCAATTCCGCCATTTATTATCGAATACGATGGCTGTTTCCCCATCGGATATTTGGAAAAATTCGAATCAACAAATTCCACCCCAAATCGCTGATCAATATTCCATCGGTTTCTTTAAAAACTTTACGAATGCCTCTAATGCTGTTTTCGAGACGTCTGTCGAAATGTATTATAAGAATCTAAATAATGTAGTAGATTATGTGGATGGGGCACAATTGTATTTAAATCCGACGGTAGAAACACAATTACTTGTGGGGAAAGGTATGGCCTATGGAGCAGAATTCTTTCTGAAAAAAGCGCGAGGAAAGCGCTTGACCGGTTGGGTGTCCTATACTTATTCTCGCACATTTAGAACGATTCAAGCAAACGAGAATCAGAAAGAAGCGAATTTTGGCATTCAATTTCCGGCAAATTTTGATACGCCACACACGTTTAAATTTGTGCTAAATAATCGCTGGACGAATCGTATTTCGTTTAACGCTAATTTTACCTACACCACTGGTCGTCCGATTACCTACCCGAATGGTCGTTACAAGATTTACTCCTTCAACGATCTCTACGATTATGCCGTGTCGACGGGGATATTCCCTCGACCAGGTTTGGACCAATCCTCTTACACTTACAATGGGACGAAGTATACTTTTTTACAGTCTAAAGATGTCAATGAATTACTCGATGGTTATTCCACCGCCTCTTTCACCTTACGAAATGCAGAACGCATACCAGATTACATTCGATTAGATGTGGGAATAACGATAGATCCTAAGCCAGGGAAACGCTGGCAGGGAAGCTGGAACTTCTCGATTTATAATTTATTAAGTCGCCAAAATGCTTATTCCGTTTATTTCCGCTCCTCCACCGGCGAAATCAACCAAGCAAAAACCTATCAGCTTTCTGTTTTAGGCGCTGCGATACCATCGATCACCTATAACTTCAAATTCTAATGAGACACCTACTTATCCTTTTTTGTGCCTTGTTTCTTTTGAGTTCTTGTGAAACAGAGATCGAAGATTTTCAAACCCAAAACCTGAGTTCAGCCATTGTCGTCTATGGTGAAATTTCGACTATTGACGGGCCTTATAATGTGCGTCTGAATTACGTTAGTGGTTATTCTCCCTACGATATCACTCAGTTTTCTGGTCAGCCCATCACGAACGCAAATGTGCGAATCATTGATGGAAATGGAAAAGAGACTCCCTATTATGAGAAAAGCAAAGGCTATTATTTGAGTCCGGCGGGCTTTAAAGGTGTTGTAGGCCAAAAATACAAATTACGCATCCGCCTCCTTGATGGCAAGATCATCGAATCGGCCTATTCAACTATAAATCCAGCCCCCGAACTAGCTGAATTCTCCTATACTTTTAAAGACGCGACTAAAGTAGAAAATATGCGGTTTCCCTTGAAGGCGAGTATAAAAGATGAGAAAGATGTGGAGAATTATTACTTCATCAAGCGTCAAGATTTTAGACAATTCTTATTGACTTGCCCTAATCCACCCCCACCTCCAGCACCTGTACCTGCTTGCAATTGTTTGTGTTGGCAAGCACCTCAAAATACTCAGCCCTATTTGTTGGATGATTTTTTACGGAATGGGAAGGATTTATCCCTCGAATTAGGACAATTGCCTTACGAAGATTTAACAGAATGGGTGGTGCAATTAGATGCCTATTCTGTTTCTAAAGAGGCTTATACCTATTGGAAGCGCCTAGAAGATCAACGCAAGTTAAGTGGAGGCATTTTCGATAAGGTTCCTGCTCAAATCACAGGTAATCTAAAATGCACCAGCGATCCATCGCAAGAAGTTTTGGGCTTTTTTATGGTGGGTGGCTTAACGCAAAAGCGGCTAAATGTAGATCGCTTTAATGGTATTCCTGTGGAGGCTTATCAAAAATTATTGTTTTACGTAGATTTCAATAATATCCGTCGAAAAGACATCCCACTTTGGAATTGCAAAGACGCCGCTTTCATCAAATATAACCTGGGATATTCTTTGCCTCCTCTATAAAACTAGTATGCTTGCATAATAAATTTTTTCTCTGCAAATTTGTTCTAACTTAAACGTTATAACAATGGCAAAAGAATACGACCGTCGCAACCTTGACTTTATTTTAAACGAAGTTTTTGATACAGCTTCACTGTGTAATTATCCTCGTTACGCAGATTATACCCCAGACATGTTTTCTATGGTATTAGACTCAGCAGAAGCCATTGCTGAGAAATACTTACGTCCTATCTACGTGGATTCAGATCGCAAAGCGGCTGAATTAGTTAATGGTACGGTTCAAGTTCACCCGGGAATTGAGCCCTATATTAAGGAGATGGGTGAGTCTGGCATGATCGGTTGTACGTTTGATTTAGAACACGGAGGTCAGCAAGTACCTTCGATGATCGGTGGCGCCCACGAGTTTATTCGCGGTGCAGCACATAATTCAGCCGTGATGTTTACTGGTTTATCTCATGGGGCGGCACATTTGATTGCTTCATTTGGTTCCAAAGAATTAGCTGACACCTATGTTCCTAATATGCTTTCCGGAAAGTGGACAGGCACGATGTGTTTAACAGAGCCGCAGGCAGGAAGTTCCTTGAATGATGCGTCTACTTCTGCTAAGGATTTAGGAGACGGAACCTATGCTATTAAAGGACAAAAAATATTCATTTCAGGAGGGGATAATCACTTCTCAGAAAATATCATTCACTTAGTTTTAGCTCGTTTAGAAGGAGCTCCCGCGGGAACGAAAGGGATTTCCCTTTTCGTAGTTCCTAAGAAGCGTATCGAAAATGGCGGTTTAGTGAATAACGAAGTGGTTTCATTAGGGGTTTATCATAAGATGGGCCAAAAAGCGACTCCAGCCCTTCACCTTTCTTTTGGTGATAAAGGAAACTCGATTGGTTACCTAGTGGGCGAACCGAACAAAGGTTTGTCTTATATGTTCCAAATGATGAACGAAGCGCGCTTAGGTGTGGGTATGGGTGGTGCTTACATCGCATCAGCTGCCTACCATGCTTCGAAGCAATATGCTAACGAGCGTGCACAAGGTCGTTTATTAACAAACAAAGATCCAAACACTCCACCTACCTTAATTAAAAATCACCCAGACGTACAACGTATGTTGTATTTCCAAAAAGCCATCGTAGAAGGTTCCATGGGTCTATTGTTCCAGTGCTTTATGTGGGATGACTTAGCAAAGAGCTTAGAGGGTGAAGAGAAAAAAGAAGCACAAATGATGCTTGACTTGATGACCACCGTAGCGAAAACGTATCCAGCAGAGATGGGAACGCTAGCTGTAAATCAAGGCTTGCAAGTATTAGGTGGTTACGGATACACAGAAGATTTCCCATTAGAGCAAATGGCACGTGACGTACGGATTATGTCCATCTATGAAGGAACGACCGGTATTCATGGTTTGACTTTATTAGGTCGCGGTATTCCAGCTAATAATGGAGCTGCTTTACAGACCTTGGGTAAATTAGTTTACGCTGACATTGCTGTAGCAAAAGGCCACGAGAGTATCGCAAAGTATGCGGGTATTTTAGAGAAAGAATTAGAGAATCTGACGAAAGTGACGATGCATAAATTAGGCTTTGCGATGAAAGGTGAAATTGACGTATTCTTAGCTGATTCAACGCTTTACATGGAGCTTTTCGGCCTAATCACTGTGGCTTGGCAATGGTTGAAGCAAGGTCACGTAGCGGCTGCTGCCTTAGCTAAAGGTGGATTGAGCGCGGAGGACGAAGCTTTCTACAAGGACAAGATTCACACGATGAAGTTCTTCTACCACTACGAGGTGCCTAAGGCATTAGGATTATCTACTCGTTTGATGGATGAGGAAGTTTTGACTATTTTTGATAACAAATAAGAAAATATGTTTAAAAAACTGGTATTCATGGGCCTATTGGCCTTGATTTCGACAGCGGCGAACGCACAAAGCAAGTATTCTGCTTACGAATTATTTCATCCCTTATGGAACTACGGACCTGTTTCCTCAGCGCGTTCAGCGGCGGGTGTTCCAGGACCAGGTTACTGGCAGAATTCGGCAGACTATAAGATTGCCGTTTCGCTTGATGATGTGGCAAACAAAATCACAGGGGATGTGGAGATTACTTACAAGAATAATTCTCCGGATAAATTGCCTTTCCTATGGTTGCAATTAGATCAAAATAGCTTCAATACGCAGTCTCGCGGCGGCAAGACGACGCCAATCAATGGAGGTCGTTTTGGAAATTTAGCTTTCGAAGGGGGCTATAAAATTGAGAGTGTAACCATTGATGGCAAGCCTGCTAATTTCATTGTGGAAGACACGCGGATGCAGATCCGTTTAGCGACACCTTTAGCAGAAAAAGTTGGAACAGCGAAAATTAAAATCGCTTATTCTTTCACTTCACCAGAAAATGCTTCTGACAGAATGGGTATTCAGCAAACGAAGAATGGCCCTATCTACACGGTGGCGCAGTGGTTTCCACGCGTTTGTGTGTATGATGACATTGAAGGATGGAATGTGCTGCCTTATTTAGGAGCTGGTGAATTCTATTTAGAATACGGAAATTTTGAGTATTCGATAAATGCACCTGCTTCTCACATCGTGGTGGGTTCGGGTGAATTATTAAATCCTACCGAAGTTTACACGGCTGATCAAGTGAAGAAATGGGCTACGGCTGCAAACTCTGAAACGACAGTGGTTATTCGTTCTGCAGCGGAAATTACAGACCCTGCTTCTCGTCCTGCGAAAGATCGTTTGACTTGGAAGTTTAAGTGCGCTAATGCCCGTGACGTGGCATTTGCTTCATCAAAAGCATTTATCTTGGATGCTTGCCGTATCAATCTACCTAGTGGCAAGAAATCGATGGCAGTTTCTGTATATCCAGTAGAGTCAGATGGTAAAGATGCTTGGGCACGCTCGACGGAATATGTGAAAGCATCGATTGAGCATTATTCGAATTGGTTATACGAATACACCTACCCGGTAGCTACGAATGTAGCGGGTATCGTTTCAGGAATGGAATACCCAGGAATTATTTTCTGTGGTTACAGAGATAAGACAGCTTCTTTATGGGGCGTGACGGACCATGAATTTGGCCACAACTGGTTCCCAATGATTGTGGGATCGAACGAACGTAAATTCGCTTGGATGGACGAAGGATTTAATACCTTCATTAATTTCTATTCGACTGATGCCTTTAACAAAGGAGAATACAAGAACCGTAAATTCGATATGCACGCGATTGCAAAGTCGATGTTCCGTGAAACGGCAGATCCGATTATGTCGATTCCAGATGTGATTCAAACACGTAATTTAGGCTGGGAGGCGTATAACAAGCCAGGTTTTGGATTACGTATCTTGCGCGAACACATCTTAGGAGCCGATCGTTTTGATTATGCTTTGAAGAATTACATTAATAAATGGGCTTTCAAACACCCTACACCGATGGACTTCTTCCGCGCGATGGAAGATGGCGCAGGTGAGGACTTAGGTTGGTTCTGGAGAGCTTGGTTCTATGAGCTTTGGAGACTAGATCAATCCGTGAAAGATGTAGATTATGTAGAGCAAGATCCTGCTAAAGGAGCAGTGATCACAATTGAAAACTTAGACAAGATGGCAATGCCAGCAGTCGTGGAGGTTGAATTAACGAGTGGCGAAAAAGAGCGCTTCACGTTCCCAGTAGAAATCTGGCAACGAGGCTCTAGCTGGACGTTCCGCACTTCGACGAAGCTTCCGATTAAATCGGTGGTGGTTGATCCGGATCATTCCTTCCCGGATATGGATTCCAAAAATAATACGTGGAAACCGCTGAGTGTGCGGTCACGTTAATGAAAAAGCCCTTGCAGTTTGCAAGGGCTTTTTTTTATCCTTTTAAAATTCTACCGATATCGTTCGCCTTTCCTAATTCCTGCTTCAGCTTTTCGTAACTACCTGAAAGCATCAGGCCTTTGTATTTCAACAGGGTATTGATGTATTCGTCCAAAACGTCGAGCAGGTTCTCTTGGTTTTGGTGGAAAATCTGGCTCCAGGTTTCTGGGGAAGATTTAGCTAAACGCACCGTGGATTCGAAACCGGTGGAAGCTAGCTCAAAAATACGCGCCTCGTTCTTTTCTTTCTCTAATACGGTATTAGCTAAGGCAAATGAACAGATGTGCGAGATATGTGAGATATAGGCCGTATGCAAATCGTGCTCGATGGAGCCCATATATATCAGGTTCATCTCTAAACCTCGCTGGTACAAATCTTCGATTAGAACAACGGCAGTTGGATCACTTAGTTCTTTATCGCAAATTACACCACGTTTTCCTACAAATAGGCCTTGAACGGCTGCTTCAGGACCAGAGAACTCGGTTCCGGCCATCGGGTGAGTGGAAACGAATTGAGCTCTTTTTGGGTGGTTTTGTAATGCCTCGAAAACGGGAGTTTTCGTTGAACCTACCTCGATGATTACTTGTCCCGGTTTCAGTGCATCTAAAACCGATGGAATGAGTGCCACTAGCAGATCAACTGGAATCGCGCAAACGAAGACGTCGACTTGGTCGATGGCCTCTGGCCAGGTGGCGATGCGGTCCACTAGCCTAAGTTCTAGTGCCTTTTGCTGGTGATCGGGATTGGTATCAATACCTACGATTTCGGAGGCCCAACCAGACTTGCGTAAGCCTAATGCGATGGATCCACCGATTAACCCGATACCGATAATGCCTACTTTATGAGATGCCATTGCTGTGATTTTTGATGCGATCGATCGCTTGTGAGAAAACGGATTCTTGGGCACAAAGGGAGATGCGAATATACTCTTCTCCTTGGCTGCCAAAGATTCCCCCCGGCGTAATAAACACCGCATTTTCATCTAAAATTTTATCTGATAACTCGTAGCCAGAAGCAAATGTGGCTGAGATTTTAGCCCAAACAAACATGCCAGACTGTGCCGGATCATACACGCAATCGAGTAAATCCAATAATTCGAAAACCAGCTTTTGACGGGAACGGTAAATACGGTTCTGATTTGCAAACCAGTCAGCATTCGCAGAGAGCGCTTTTACCGCTGCCTGCTGGAGTGGCAAGAACATCCCCGAGTCCATATTGGATTTAAATTTCAATACCGGCGCCAGGAATTCAGCCTTCCCAAAAGCCGCCCCAATTCTCCAACCCGCCATATTGTGCGACTTCGAAAGAGAATTTAATTCGATGGCCACGTCCAGCATTCCGGGAATGGAAAGCATGCTCAATGGCTTCTCGTTCAATATAAAACTATAAGGATTGTCATTGACCAAAAGTATCGAATGGCGAAGCGCGAAATCACGTAACTCTTCGAAGAATTCTTTCGTTGCCTGTGCACCCGTGGGCATGTGGGGGTAGTTTACCCACATGATTTTTACATTAGAAAGATCTCTTTTCTCTAAGGCTTTCAAATCTGGTAACCAGCCATTCGAAGCCGATAATTCATAGCTTTCAACCGTAGCACCTGCTAAAGAACAGGCCGCAGAATAGGTTGGGTAGCCCGGATTAGGAATCAGGGTCACATCGCCTTTTTCTAAATAGGCCATGGCGATGTGCATGATGCCTTCTTTCGAACCTATAAGTGGTAAAATTTCTGAAGCCGGATTAACTGTCACTCCGTAATGGGTAGCATAAAAAGCAGCGAATGCCTCACGCAAAGCAGGAATACCTTGGTACCCTTGGTAGGCGTGATTCGAAGGATTCGCTGCACTTTCTGTGAGTGCCGCGATCGTTTCAGCGGAGGGAGCTAGGTCAGGGGAACCAATACCTAAGTTAATAATAGGTACGCCTGATTCCTTTAAAGCCGCGATCTGCTTTAATTTCTTAGAGAAATAGTATTCCTCCACGCTGTTTAAGCGGCTCGCCGCTGTGATTTGTAAGCTCATAAAACAAAAAACCGACGTAAAGTCGGCTGATATAATTGACAAAAAACTATATAACCGAT
>JBEBDF010000056.1:0-13207 GCA_041157105.1 Bacteroidota bacterium
CTTTTTATTGTTCAAACCAATTCTATCGTATGAAAAAATCAGTGATTTTAGTGATGCTGAGCGTGTTGCTTTTTACTCAATCGATCAGTCAAGCACAAGATATCGATTCGTATCAATTACCACCCAATGCCATTTCGGATTTAGTTTTGGCAAAGCCCATACCCATAGTTCGGATTGATTCGAAGGCTGAGTATTTATTGTTGTTAGGCAGAAATTCCTACCCTACAGTGGAGGAATTAGGTCAGCCAGAGATGAAGATTGCAGGACTTCGGTTGAATCCATTGAATTTTTCACCTTCTCGCCAAAGTCCGCTCAGCAGCATTACCTTGCAATCGATTCGCAGTGGTGCGAAGATTGAAATCTCCGGTTTACCTAAGAACCTAGCTGTAGGATCCATTTCTTGGAATCCATCTGAAACGAAAATTGCCTTTGCACAAACAGAAGTAAATGGTGTTGATTTGTATGTGATCGATATAGCTTCTAAAAAAGCCACACGCATCAATAGCGCCCCTTTGAATCTAGTTTTAGGAAACGCATTTACGTGGGTAGATGACCAAACCATTTTATACAAAGTAACGACCCATGATGCGGCGGGAGCTCCAAAACGTCCAATTACACCCAAGGGGCCAACAATTCAACAGAATGTGGGTAAAGCGGCACCAAGACCTACTTTTCAAGATTTGATTAAATCACCTTATGATGAGAGTTTGTTCTCCTATTATGCGGAGGCGCAATTAGTGGTGTATAAAAATGGGGTGAACAAAAAAATAGGGGAACCTGCACTTTTTAATTCATTCCAATTATCTCCAGACCGTCGGTATATTTTGACACGTACGTTAGCAAAACCTTTCTCTTATGCCGTACCTGCTTATGGATTTCCTACGACGGTGAAAGTGCTTGATTTGGACGGAAAAACGATCAAAGAAATTGCCAAATTACCTTCTTCAGAGAGTGCTCCAGCAGGAAATGATAATGTCCAAAATGTACCTAGAGGATTTGATTGGCGCGATGATGAACCAGCTACTTTGGTTTATGCGATGCCTTTAGATAGTGGTTTCATAAAAAAACAAGTGGAATTTCATGATGCAGTATACTCCTTATCAGCTCCTTTTACACAAGAGGCCAAAGAGTTATTTAAGACAAAGACCCGCTTTGCTGGGATAACATGGGGAAATAGTAAAGTAGCTTTAGTGACGGAGGTTTTACGAGGGAAGCAGACATCTAAAGTGAGCCGTTACTCTTCAGTCGATGGAACGTTAGAAACCTTGTATGAGCGCAATTTAACAGATGCTTACAAAAATCCAGGAAGCCCAGTTTTAACGAAAAATGCCTGGGGTCGCGAAGTGATTCAGTTCACAGATGGCGGTACGAAAATTTTGATGAATAATCCAGTGGGTTCTTCTGATCAAGGAGATCTTCCTTTTATCGCGAAATTTGATTTAGTTTCTAAGAAAAATGAGATTGTTTGGCGTGCGAAACCTGGTCACTACGAACAAGTGGAAGAAGTAATTGATGCAGATAAATTGATCGTTTTAAGTAGAAAAGAATCACAGACAGAGGTGCCTAACTATTTCATCAAAAACTTGTTAAACCCTGCTCAGGATAAGGCGTTAACCCAATTTGAAAATCCTTATCCGAATTTAGTGGGAATCACCAAAGAAAAAATCAAGTACAAGCGGGCAGATGGTGTTGATTTAACGGGTGATCTATATCTGCCTAAAGGCTATAACAAAGAGAAAGATGGTCCATTGCCTGTATTGATTTGGGCTTATCCACGTGAATTTAATTCCGCTGCTGACGCGGCGCAAATTCGTGGAAGCAAGGATCGTTTCACCATGTTAAGCTGGGCATCACCTATTTATTATGCGACTCAGGGATACGCGATTTTAGACAATGCAGAAATGCCGATTGTGTCTACGGATGCTAACAAGAAGCCAAACGATAACTTCATCGATCAATTGCGTCTTAATGCATCAGCTGCTATTGACTACTTGGTTTCTTTAGGCGTGGGTGATCGCAAGCGTATGGCCGTGGGTGGACACAGTTATGGCGCGTTTATGACCGCGAATTTATTAGCGCATACCGATCTATTTAAAGCTGGTATTGCTCGTAGTGGGGCGTATAATCGTACATTGACTCCTTTTGGGTTCCAAAATGAAGATCGTACCTACTGGCAAGCTCCGCAATTGTACTTTGACATGAGTCCCTTCAGCTTTGCGGATAAAATCAAAGAACCTATCTTATTAGTGCACGGTGAGCAAGACGATAATACAGGAACTTTCCCAATTAATTCAGAGCGTTTATATGCAGCCTTGAAAGGAAATGGTGGAACGACTCGCTTTGTCTATCTTCCTTACGAAGCACACAGCTATAGAGGAAAAGAAAATGTATTGCATATGCTTTGGGAGCAATTCCAGTGGTTAGAAAAATACGTGAAGTAAGAGAAAAGTTAAGCAAAAAAAAGGCGACCCGCAGGGTCGCCTTTTTTTAGTCCGAAGGGAAAAAGTCCGAAGGGGGAAAAGTCGGGACTAAAACCATCTGGACTTCGGACTCATTTCCTCCGGACTTATTTTACCAAATCTTAATCCGATCTTCGGGCTTCTTATACAACTTATCACCTGGCTTCACCCCAAATGCCGTGTACCAAGCGTCCATATTCACAGGAGCACCGATCGTACGGTATTGGTTAGGCGAGTGAGGATCCGTTTGTACTTGTTGTACCTCAGATTCTGGTAGAGATGAACCTCTCCAAACTTGAGCCCAAGCTAAGAAGAAACGTTGGTCTGGAGATAATCCGTCGATTTTCTTGGTTGATTTACCTTGTTTCGTCATTTTGAATGCTTCATAAGCCATGTTCAAACCACCTAAATCTCCGATGTTTTCTCCCATCGTTAACTTACCATTTACATGGATGGTGTCTTGAACCGTATACGCATCAAATTGCTTGCCTAAAAGTTCTGTTCTTGCCTTGAATTTTGCTAAATCATCTTTTGTCCACCAGTTACGTAGCGTTCCATCTTTATCGTATTGGCTACCTGAATCATCAAATCCGTGTGACATTTCATGACCGATTACCGCACCGATTCCACCATAGTTGATCGCATCATCTGCATCAGCCGCGAAGAAAGGGAATTGTAAGATACCAGCTGGGAATACGATTTCGTTCATTACTGGGCTGTAATAGGCGTTTACCGTTGGAGGAGTCATACCCCATTTGCTTCTGTCAATTGGCTTGCCTAATTGTGCTAGGTTCTCTTGGAAGCCCCAAGCGCCTGCACGGCGAACATTTCCATAAAACTCAGCTCCACTGATTTCTAAACCATCGTAGGTCTTCCATTTGTCAGGATATCCGATTTTAGGAGTAAAGGCATTTAATTTTGCTAAAGCCTTTTCTTTTGTCTCCGCGCTCATCCAATCCAATTTATTGATGCGAACCGCAAAAGCTTTACGTAGGTTAGCCACTAATTCAACCATTCTCGCTTTTGCCTCAGGCTTGAAGTATTTAGCTACATAAATCTGACCTAATAACTCACCCAAGGTACCGTCTGTCATAGAGGACATACGTTGCCATCTAGGTGTTTGAACTTTTTGGCCTGATAATACTTGTGAATAAGCAAAGCTTGCTTTCACGAATGGAGAGCTCAAATACCCAGCGCTACCACGCAATAAGTTCCAAGTTAAATAGGTCTTCCAAGTTTCAACAGGTGTCTCGATCAATAATTTGTTCGCCGCCTCGAAGAATTTAGGCGCACCCACTAAGATAGAATCAGGAGCAGTTGTACCAAAGTCTTGGAAAGTCAATGCCCAGTTGAATGCAGGGGTCTTTTGGCTGAAATCTGCAAAGGCAAATTTGTTGTAGGTTTTGTAAGGATCACGCATCTCTACACGTGCCATTTGAGCCTCTGCTAATTTCTTCTCTAATTGGAAAACAGTCTCTGCATTTGCTTTCGCTTGCGCTTCAGGAGTTCCAGTTAAGGTAAATAAAGTCGTTACATATTTTTTGAACGCCTCTTGGATTTTTAAGCTACGTGGATCATTCTTTAGGTAATTGTCACGATCAGGAAGGGAAGTACCACCTTGACCTAATTGCGGAACCATTTTCTCCACATTTTTGCGGTCTTGACCTATGTAAAAGCTAAATAGGGGAGAACCAGCGCCGGTAGAACGCATTCTTGCAATCTCTGTAACGATCTGAGATTTGAATTTTAAGCCTGCGATGTGTTGCAAATCGGCTTGAATAGGAGTGTATCCTAATTTTTCGATGGTTACACTGTCCATAGCTGCCGAATAAAAATCAGCAACTCTTCTTTCAATGGAGCCTGGAGCGGCATTGGTGCCTTTTAAACCGTCTAAAATCGTTTTAACCGCATTAATATTGAAATCGCGTAATTGGTTAAAACTTCCCCAGCGGGTTTCTTTAGCAGGGATAGGATTTTTTCTGATCCATGGACCATTTGCGTATTCCATGAAGTCATCTCCAGGTTTAACGCTGAAATTCATATTATCTCTGTCGATGAATTTTCCCGGTTTTTCTTGGGCATAAAGGCTGCTGCTGACTAAAAGCGTACCAGCGATAAGTAGTTGATAGTATTTATTTTTCATTTGAAAAAGGTTGTTGTGGGAGTAAATTAATTAATTTAAGGAATCTAAACTACCGATATGAAGAAATTGTTACTGTTACTGTCCTGCTTTTTGGCATTTAGCCTCTCTATGAATGGCCAAAAGCCCATGACCCACGAAATCATGATCAAATTTAAAAAAATTGGAGCCCCTAAAATTTCCCCCGATGGACGTCACCTCATTTATTCCCGAATAGAAACTTCCTACAATCTAGAGGAGCAAACCTCAGACTTGTGGATTGCATCTGCAGACGGTTCCACTGAGCCTCGAAAATTAACCAATTCAAAAGGAGGCGAGGACAATTACCAGTGGTCAGCGGCTTCTAATAAAATTTATTTTATTGCCAAAAGAGACGGTGACGATGTCCCTCAATTATACGTTCTTCCCTTAGCTGGAGGAGAAGCCCAACGTTTAACCACCCTTTCAACAGGTGTTAGTGATGTAAAGTTCTCTTCCGATGGTTCTCGCATCATTTTCTCGAGCCGCGTTTTTTCTACCGCATTCACGGATTCTGCTAGCAAAAAGTTAGCGGATGAAAAGAAGAAAATTAAGACCAAAGCCCGTGTTTATCAATCCTTCCCTGTGCGTTATTGGGACTCTTGGTTAGACGAAAAGCAGAGTCATATTTTCACTATGGATTTAAAGGCCGGAGCTCAACCCGTGAATTTAATGAAAGATGTTTCACTCGTTCAATCTCCTGGCTTTCATTTAGGATCCTATCATTTTAGCCCTGATGGAAAATCAGTCGTATTTACCGCCACCACCGAATACAATACTACGGCCTATCAATCTTCGAAATCGAATATTTATTCAGTAAGTATCTCTGGCGGGAAGGAAACCACCCTCGTGAATGATGAGACAGATTATTCATCTGTGGAATACACTGAAGATGGGAAATATTTGATTGCGACCGGTTCAGCTAACGGGAATAAATTGTATTACTTGAATCGCGTGTATCGTTTTGACGCCTCTACTAATTCAGCCAAAAAAGAGCTAGCCGCCACCCTCGATCGTCCCATTAACGACATGCAAATGGCCGGTTCATCTATCTTCGCAAGTATCGAAGACCAAGGTGTAGATCGAATCGTCGAAATTTCAATTAGTGATGGATCAGTAAAACCGGTTCTAGGCGCTGAAATGGGATCCTTCTCTGGATTAAGTTTATCTACTAATCCGCGAGTTTTTGCGTATCAATACCAAAACATGGCAACTCCTCCAGAAGTGTGGGTTTCTGTAAATGGTTCTTTGAAAGCCATTTCAAAGGCAAACGATGCCGTTTTAGCCGGTTTAGATTTAGTAAAGCCGGAGGTGATTTGGACTAAATCATCTCGCGGAAAAAACATCCGCTCCGTTGTTTTGAAGCCGACGGGTTTTGATTCTTCCAAAAAATATCCCCTATTCGTATTAATGCACGGAGGACCAGCCAGCTCGTTTAAGGACGTATTCGGCTACCGTTGGAATCCGTATATTTTAGGTTCAGCGGGTTATGTAATTGTGATGACTGACTACACGGGCTCCATAGGGTATGGCGAGAAATTTGCCCAAGATATTCAGTTTGATCCCTTCAAAGGTCCGGGCCAAGAAATCCAAGAAGCCGCAGCCGATGCCATCAAACGCTTTTCTTATATCGATGGAAGCAAGCAAGCAGCGGGAGGTGCCTCCTACGGAGGGCACTTGGCGAACTGGATGCAAGCGACTACCTCTCATTATAAATGTTTGATTTCACACGCTGGTTTAGTGAATTCCGAGGCGCAATGGGGAACATCCGATGTGATTTGGGGTAGAGAATTGATGAATGGGGGTGCTCCTTGGGTACCGACCAAAACTTGGAAAGAACAAAATCCGATGCGCTTCGCCGCAAACTTTAAAACGCCCATGCTCTTAACCGTAGGTGAAAACGATTACCGCGTCCCTATTAACAATACCTTAGAAAACTGGAGTATTCACCAACGTCTTCAGATACCAAGTAAGTTAATCGTCTTCCCAGGCGAGAACCACTGGATTCTGAATCCTGATAACTCGAAGTTTCATTATTCGGAGATTCAGGGGTGGTTAGCGACATACTTGAAATAGTCAGTCGTCAGTGGACAGTGGGCAGTCAGCAGTAGCCGGTAATTAGTAGTCAGTTTCTAGTAGTAAGTGGACTATCCACTGCCGACTGTCCACTGACCACTGACCACTGCCGACTGTCCACTGACCACTGCCGACTGACCACTGCCGACTGTCCACTGACCACTGTCGACTGTCCACTGACCACTGCCGACTGTCCACTGTCGACTGTCCACTGACCACTGCCGACTGTCCACTGTCGACTGTCCACTGACCACTGCCGACTGTCCACTGACCACTGCCGGCTGTCCACTGTCTACTGTAAACTAACCATCTCCCCCGTCCTTACCGACTCATCGCAAGCAAAAGCGATGCGTAAACTGTTTACGGAATCTTCCACGTGGTCGGTTAAATCCACATCGTCTTGTATGGCACGCAGGAAATAGGCCTGCTCGCGATCGCAAAGGCCTTGGTGGTCTGGTTCATCGGTTAGATTGACCCATTCGTCGTCTTTTGTGAATTCATTTTTTGCATCGATGTCTGCATGGTGAACGCGAAGTGATTCGGTTTTGGTATGTGATTCCACATCATCTGATTTTCCTTCGCCTCCGGCATTTTTGGCGACGATAGAAACGGAACCTTTAGGCCCAAAAACATCTTTCACAAAATACGCATTCTGCGAGATCATCGGTCCCCAGCCGGCTTCGTACCAGCCCACGGATCCGTCTTCAAAATGTATTTGAAGCTGACCATAATTATAATTTCCGGCAGGAATATCTTCTGTCATTCGAGCGCCGATCGCTGAAACGCGTAAGGGTTTAGAGCGAGTCATTTGGCACATCACATCAATATAATGAACTCCACAATCCACGATAGGACTTAAGGATTTCATCAAATTGCGGTGAACATCCCACATGTATCCATGCGACTGTTGGTTGAGATTCATGCGCATAACCAGGGGTTTCCCCATCGTCTTTGCGATCTCGATGAACTTGATCCAGGAAGGGTGGTGGCGTAAAATATAGCCAACCACTAGTTTTTTACCACTTTTCTGTACTGCTTCAGCGACGCGAATCGCACCGGCTAAAGAATCGGCAATAGGTTTTTCTAGGAACACATGGCATCCGGCTTCAAGGGCTGCGATGGAATAGGCTTCGTGTGTATCTGGGTAAGTGGAGATGCAAACAGCATCAGGCTTTGAATCGGATAGGGCTTCATAGTATTCGTTGTAGAGCTTTTGGCCTCCACCTAATGCTTCATTCAATACTTGTTTGCTATTTCCCGGAGAAACGAGGCCACAAATTTCAAATCCGGCAACGTTTTGGTAGGCTTTCGCATGAGAGGCTCCCATGTTTCCGCAACCCACCACGAGTACGCGTATATTTTTCATGTTAATCGATTTAGAGTCGTAAATTAGGAAGAATGATTAGAAATATCGAATCTTCCCCTTTACAATTTATGCGCAAACTCCTTATTTTATTTCTATTAAGTTCCTGGTCCATTTATGCTCAGGACAAATCAGGTATTACGGGGAAACCAGATACCTCGTTCGCGAACTATTCTGCATGGCTGAGCCTATTGAAAGAGGATCCCACGGTACGGCTGGCTGATTATCAAAGTTCAAAGAGCAAAGTTCAAAGTTCAGTGTACAAAGTAATAGGAAAGAGGAAATTAGTAGTCGATGAATATGCGATTTCAGCCTCTCGCGTGTTACCTACGCTTGTTTTCTTTCATGGGGGAGGCTGGCGAACGGGTCATCGCTCACAGCATATTCCCTTAGCAAATGCACTGGCTGATCGCGGCTATCGCGTATTTCTAGTGGAATATCGTTTATCTACAGAAGCTTTATATCCAGCTGCCATGCTGGATGCACAGGCAGCCTTGCAATGGGTAGCTAAACGAAAGAATGTGGGAGAAATCTATGTGGCAGGTTATTCAGCTGGGGGCCAAATGGCTGCGCTATTGGGATCCGTTCAAGATGAAAACACTTATGGTAAAGGGGTAAAACTGGCTGGAGCAATTGATATTGATGGAATTTTAGCCTTCATTCATCCAGAGTCAGGGGAAGGCGATGATAGCAAACGCACCTCGGCAGCTACCTATTATTTTGGCTATAATAAAAAGGATGGTGAAGCGATATGGAAAGAGGGTTCAGCCTTAAGTCATGTCACGAAGGGGGATCCTCCTGTCTTATTTTTGAATTCAGGAGTAGATAGAATGCACGCAGGCCGAACAGATTTTATAAATAAAATGGCAGCATTCGGGATCCATACGGAATTTTATACATTTGAAAATGCACCTCATACCTTCGTTTTAATGAATCATTGGTTTAACCAAGTGGTGGATCGGATGGATCGCTTTATGAAGAAGCGTCTAGTGGTGGGGACTGAATTTAAAACGATACAATCAGCCGTGGATGCCGCGCGTCCAGGTCAAGAGATATTTATCAAAAATGGGCACTATCGAGAAAAGGTTTTCATCGATTCGTTAAAGCACCATTTGAGTTTTACAGGAGAAAGTAGGGAGGGAGTGGTGATACAGGAGTCGATTGCACGGGATATTTGGCGTTGTTCTAATCCAGATGATTATGGCGCAGGCGTGTTGAATATCAAGGGGCATGATCTTTCTTTTACAAACCTCACGGTTATTAATGAGTATGGATTTACGGCTACCAAGGACCTAACTATCCCCTGTTTGAACGAAGCCGGTAAAGAAACGAACACGACTGTTCAGAAATATGCGCTTCCTCGCGAGAAAGGGGAGAAAGAGGGCGAGAAGATCGTCCGTATAGATGGTCATCAATTTGCGGTTCGGACGATGCCTGGGGCAACAAGACTGTCTTTTGAGCATTGCACCTTGCGATCAGGCGGAGGCGATACGATGAGCCCTTGGGACGTGAATACCGGAATGTATTATTTGAATGACTGTTTAATCGAAGGAGGAGTAGATTTGTATTGTCCGCGCGGTTATGCCTTAGCAGAAAATTGCACATTTGTTTGCCACAATACAAGTGCGGCGATTTGGCATGATGGATCGGGAGATCAAAATGCGAAGACGGTATTAAAGAATTGTCGCTTCATGGGTGATCCGGGATATAAATTAGGTCGTTATCACCGGGAAGCTCAATTTTATTTGTTCGATTGTTCCTTTGATAAAAATATGGCCGATGCTCCTATCTACCAATCGGGCGATAGAGTCCTAAATTGGGGCCATCGGGTGTATTATTCGGGTTCTCACCGCGATGGGGGGGACTATACATGGCATAAAAATAATACCACTGTAAAGGTCACAGAGATGACATTTAAATCGGTTTTTGGAGATAAATGGAAAAAATAATTTATTGTATCAATAAAATACATTAACTTTGAGCCATTACCTCTAAACCTAATTTTTTATGAACTCGAGAAGAAAATTTTTACAACAGTCTAGCGCATTCTTAGCGGCTAGCGTTTTTGCTCCTCGGTTTTTATCTGCCCAAACCTTCACTAGTCGTCCAGTCGGTATTCAATTGTTTACCTTCTTTGGGAAATTTGACCAAGATGTAAAAGGCAATCTGCAGAAAATCGCAGAACTTGGATATACGGAGATCGAATCAGCCTTCAGTATGTTGCCTGGTTTCTATGGTATGAAAGGGAAGGAATTTAAGGCCATAAATGCAGATTTGGGTCTTAATTGGGTGGCACATCATGTGGTGGGTGCTCCTCTAAAACCGCGTCCAGGTATGGACATGTCACGTTTTCCGAAGATGATGAATCTACGGGATGACGCTCAGCAAGCGGTGGATAATGCTGCAGAAGCAGGTGTGAAATACTTGGTTTGTGCGAATATTCCGATTGAGACGAAAGATGAGGTTTCTCAGGCTGTAGTTACATTGAATAAAGTAGGTGAATTAGCGAAGAAAGCAGGATTAACTTTCTGCTACCATAACCATGATGCAGAATTTAAAGTAGTAGAAGGCCAAAAAGCCTTTGACGTTTTCACCTCCCAGGTTCCAGCTGATTTATTGAAATTTGAATTAGACTTAGGTTGGGCTTCCAAGGCTGGTGTGGATGTGCCTGCTTTATTTAAGCAGCATCCGGGACGTTTCCCCTTGTGCCATATCAAAGATTTTGACTCAGAGTTTAAAAATATTCTCCCAGTGGGAGAGGGTGTCATTAACTACAAGCGCATTTTTGATGCAGCTAAATCAGGAGGATTAGAACACTTCTTTGTAGAACATGACTTCCCGAAAGACGCTTTCGAAAGCCTTCGCATAAGTAAGAAGGCTTTGGACGCAATTTTATAATCTACCTAAGGTTTTAGTGTTTAATGATTGAATTTAGAATCTGGAAAAACATCCTCTTATGGGGGATGTTTTTTTATTTTAGGATGTAAAACTGGTAAGGAGCAAATGCTAAATGGTCATGATCCATTCCTACCTTGATTGTTTTGCCTGACCAAAGATCTTTCAGCGAAGTGGCGCGTTCTCCATATGCACCGAGTACATAATAGGTCACCTTTTGCGGCATTGCACTAAAGTTGAATAAGAAATACATTTTCTCTCCCGCTACATAGCGCTCGAATCCAATGATGGAATTATTGTGAATCTCTAACCAGTGAATATTTTTCAAATCAGCCACCGCTTTTAATGATTTACGCAGCTTGATCAACTTTTGTAAATTCGAGAATACCTGGTTTTCCACCGTATTTTTAGCGTCCACCGCGGCATTTTTCTTCCAATCAATGATAGGTCTGTGCATCCAACGGTTATCATAGGATTTTCCTGGATCTTGTAAATAGCTGTAATCATTCGTGTAGGCTGCCTCGTCACCATAGAATAACATAGGAACGCCTCCCACAAACATACTTTGGGCCTGCATCAAGGTAATCTTGTCGATTGATGTCTGAATGGCCTTTGCCTCTTTTGCAGCTAAGGCTTTTTCCAAACCGCATAAAGAGGCCAGTGAACCAGATAAGCGTGCATCCTGTGTCTTTGGATTCACCGCAAAAAGGGCCCCTGTGGCTGGCGAGTCGATTCCGCCGCTATAATAATTCTTGATATACGAGCGGTGATCGTAGGGATTATATCCAGCTTGTTCGATCATCCAATCATCATATCCTAAACCGATGTCGTCATGGCAACGCGTATACGTTAGCCAAGTCGCACCTTTTGGTTTACGGCTTAATTCGTTTTGTGCGGTGCGCATCACGCGAATATCGCCTGTAGCAAGTGCATCCCATTGCACTGCCATTTGGGTGGCATTATAAGCGAAATCACATTCGTGTGTCGCGAAACGCCCCGTCCCAAAATATTCCATAATCTGTGCCGGTGCCACAATCGCCTCGCCCAAAATGGCCATTCCTGGCGTTGCCACCTCCACACACATTTTAATTAATTGCAATAATTGATGGGCTTCGGGTAGGTTTTGGCAAGAAGTGCCCATCTGTTTCCAAATGAAGGCTGGAGCATCAATACGCACCACATCCACGCCTAGATTCGCATAGTAGAATACGTTAGTGAGCATTTCCACAAAGACTTTGGGATTCGTATAATTCAAATCCCATTGGTAATGATGGAAAACCGTCATCACCCATTTGTCTAATTTCTCGTCATAAGTAAAACTGCCGGGTGAACTTTCAGGGAAAATTTCTGGCATCGTCTCTTCCATCGCATCCGGAATGCGGCGGTCGTCGTACATGTAGAAATAATCTTGATATTCTTTAATTCCCGCTTTCGCCAGTTTCGCCCATTCATGGTGATGCGACGTGTGATTTAACACGATGTCGATCATCAAGTACATGTCCTTTTGCTGTAATTCTTGCTGGAAAGCGCGCAGATCTTCGATGGTTCCTAGCTTTTCCTCTACCACCCGGAAGTCTTCCACCGCATAACCGCCATCACTTTCTCCTTCTGGGCTCTTGAATAAGGGCATTAGGTGGAGGAAATTCACGCCTAATTTCTCCAAATAAGGTAATTTAGACGGCAAGTCCTTAATCTTTCCCGCGAAACGATCCACGTAAAGACTCATTCCCACGAGGTCTTGACTTAAAAACCAGTTTTCTTCCTGCTTCGCCTTTGCTTCGTCCCTTTTTTTTAAGGAAGCACTGCGATCTAGGTGGGCTTGAAAAATAGCGTTGATTAAATCGGTGAATAAAGGACTGTCGCCATAAATCGTTCTGAAATGGGTATGGATATCGTCCAAATTCGCAGTTAAACGCTCTTGAAAGCCTGCATCTTTGATCTTATGGTTTTTTATTAGCGCATGCGCCTGTTTTTGTAAAGCGGAATTGTACACGTTCTATTAATTAAAAATACTGTTATTCAAATTTTTAAAGGCCTCCATCGCCCCTAGGTATTCGCACGTTCTTGCACCTGCTTTGTTGGCATTTTCCACAATCTTTTTCCAAGCCTCAAAATCAAGATCTTGGATTTTTAAGCCATCTAATTGATAAAGTACAGCGCCCACAAAGGCATCCCCTGCACCCGTCGTGTCGACCGGTTGAATGGCAATACTAGGAATAACATAGGTTTTACCAGCTAGGCCTAATAAAGTACCCT
>JBEBDF010000057.1:0-13069 GCA_041157105.1 Bacteroidota bacterium
TGTGGAGAATGCAGTTTGGCTTAAGATATATCTTCAACTAAGCTGAAGGTATTGAATAAAAAAGCGTCTCGGTGATTACCGAGACGCTTTTTTTATGTACAGTAAGATATAAAACTCAACCCTTCCAAAACTACTCCACGGTTACACTCTTCGCTAAATTTCTTGGCTTATCTACATCTAATCCTCTCAAGACTCCGATATAGTACGAAAGAATCTGCGTGGGAATCACAGAGATAAGTGGAGCTAATAACTCGTCCACTTCTGGAACTACCATTACGTGATCAGCCATATCGCGGATCTGGGTATCGCCTTCAGAAATAACGGCAATCACCATTCCTTTGCGGGCTTTTATCTCTTGGATATTTGAAACTATTTTCTCGTAATAAGCATCTTTAGTAGCAATGAATAAAACCGGTAGGTTTTTGTCTACTAACGCGATAGGTCCGTGCTTCATTTCTGCCGCTGGGTAACCTTCCGCGTGGATATAGGAGATTTCCTTTAGTTTTAGAGCGCCTTCTAGAGCCACTGGGAAATTGTATCCGCGACCTAAGAACAAGAAGTCACGTGCTTCTGAATAATGCTTTGCTACTTCTTTGATGGACTCATGTGTTTCTAATACAGCCTTTACTTTTTCTGGGATTAAGGCTAATTCAGCTAAATAACGATTGTATTCAGCTTCAGTAACGGTCTTTTTCTCGCGACCAATTTTGATGGCCATCATTGCCAATACCGTTAATTGTGCTGTAAATGCTTTTGTACTTGCTACGCCGATTTCTGGGCCAGCGTGTGTGTAAGCGCCTGAATGAGATAAACGAGCGATGGATGATCCTACTGCGTTCACTACCCCAAAAATAAAGGCTCCCGCTTCCTTCGCTTTTTCGATGGCGACCAGGGTGTCGGCTGTTTCACCACTTTGGGAAATAGCAATTAATACATCGCCTTCACCTACCACTGGATTTCTATAACGGAATTCTGATGCATATTCTACTTCCACCGGGATGCGGCAAAGGGTTTCAATCATGTATTCCGCCACTAAACCCGCATGCCAACTCGTTCCGCAAGCGACTATAATGATGCGTTTAGCTTGAGAGAACACGGACATGTGTTCTTCCACACCTGCAAGAGTTAAGGTTAGGTTTTCCATGTCCAATCGGCCACGTAAACAATCCGTTAAGCTGCCTGGTTGGTCAAAAATTTCTTTCAACATGAAATGGTCGAAACCGCCCTTTTCGATTTGGGCTAATTCCATGTCTAATTGTTGTATATACGCTGTAATGTTTTCGTTACCTAAATTCTTTAAGATGATTTCATCTGGAGAAATGATCGCTAACTCGTAGTCATTTACGTAGATTACTTTCTTTGTGTATTCGATAATAGGCGAGGCGTCAGAGGCTAAAAAATGTTCGCCATCGCCTACACCGATTACTAAAGGAGAGCCTTTACGGGCTGCGATTAAGCGGTTCGGGAAGCCTTCTTCCATCACAATGATGACGTAAGCACCTACAACTCGTTTTAATGCGATACGCATGGCTTCTTCAAGCGAAGAATTATTGTTGATTTGGATGTCTTCGATGAAGTTGACCAAAACCTCTGTATCCGTCTCACTCTTAAATGTATAGCCCTTCTGAACCAATTCCTGCTTTAATGAACCATAGTTTTCAATGATGCCATTATGTACGAGGGTTATGCGTCCACTATTGGAAGTGTGGGGATGTGCATTCACATCAGAAGGTTCTCCGTGGGTTGCCCAACGCGTATGCCCGATGCCTACTGTAGCCTCTGAAATGATGGACTCGTTCCACGATTCCAATTCTGCCACACGACCCTTTTTCTTAAATGTGCAGACGTTTTCACCGAATAATGCAATTCCTGAACTATCATATCCACGGTATTCTAAACGCTTCAGACCCTTTAAAATAACGGGGTATGCTGCTTGTTTTCCGATGTACGCTACGATTCCACACATAAAAGAGGTAATTTATATTTGTATTATTTGAATAATTAGTCGTTTGGGCTACTGAGGCTCATTTTCCTAGCAAATATCTCATATTTGAATAATAATACCAAATTTATCGGGCATATTTTACTTGTCGTCGCATCTATTTTATAGGATTCTTCCGTGAATGCTCCTCCATTTCGCTATTTTTGCCTATTTTCGTGAAAGGTATATCAAAACCATTCAATCATTCTCTATCAAATTAATTTATGAAAAAAGTCCTTTTCCTAGGCCTCCTTTTTTGTGCCTCATTCTCCCTTGTCTCTCAAGATTTACGTGTCGAACCATTGAATTGGTGGGTGGGAATGAAGAATCCCAATTTACAGTTATTGATTAAAGCCAAAGACTTGAAGGGTGGTGCAGTAATATCCACTAAAGCCGGTTTAACCGTTAAGAAAGTAACCAACGGCGACAGCCCTAATTATTTATTCGTTGATTTAGTTGTTGCACTTAACGCGCAAGCTGGAACGTATCCCTTGGTCATTAAAAAGAATGGTGCAGTGATTCACACCATTAATTATTCTTTAGAAGCACGTGCTAAGAATTCAGCTAATCGTTCTTCATATTCCACGAAAGATGTGATTTACTTAATTACACCTGATCGCTTTGCAAACGGTAATCCGGCAAATGATAAAGCGGCCGGAATGCGGGACATGTCATTGAATCGTGGTGCGTTATATGATCGCCATGGAGGTGATTTAAAAGGAATTATCGATCATTTGGACTACATAAAAAATATGGGATTCACCGCTATCTGGAATATGCCGGTGTTAGAGAATGATCAAACCTTAGAAAGTTACCATGGATACGGGATTACGGATCATTATAAAATTGACCGTCGTTTTGGGACAAATGAAGAATACCGTGAATTAGGGAGGAAAATGGAGGCGAATGGGATGTATTTGATCAAAGATGTTGTTTTGAATCACTCAGGAAATGGCCACTGGTGGATGGATGATAAGCCATTTACTGATTGGATTAATTATGGAGGTAAATTTGTTTCCACCACACACCGCCGTGAAACGGTGCAAGATCCGCACGTGTCTAAGTATGATACAAAATTGCAGACGGAAGGCTGGTTTGTACCAGCAATGCCGGATTTGAATCAAAAGAATCCATTTATGCAGCGGTACATTATTCAAAATACGATTTGGTGGATTGAATATGCACATTTAGGAGGTATTCGAATCGATACATATCCCTACTCTACGAAGGAGTTTGCGACAATGTGGTCCGATGCTGTTTTAGCAGAATATCCCAATTTAAATTTAGTAGGAGAGGAATGGTCGTCTAATCCGATCATCACATCCTACTGGCAACGTGGAAAAGTAAATCGCGATGGTTATAAATCGTCTCTACCAGCCTTAATGGACTTTCCCTTACAAAACGCGATTTCAGAGGCGATGAATGAAAATGATAAGGACTGGGGGAAAGGGTTGAACAAAATCTACAGCGTTATCTCGAGTGATTTAGTGTATGCGAATCCAGATAATTTAGTCGTGTTTATGGATAACCATGATATGTCGCGTGTTTTCACGCAGATGAAACATGATCAATCCTTAATGAAGATGGCTATGACCTATATTTTCACCACGCGTGGTATTCCACAGGTGTTTTATGGCACAGAAATTTTAATGGCTAATCCGAAGTCGTCTGAGCACGGCGAAATTCGCGGGGATTTCCCGGGTGGCTGGGCAGGCGATGCGAAAAATGCATTTACAGGTGCGAACATGACAGCAGATGAGAAAGCGACTCAAGAGTTCTTCAAGAAGATTTTGACTTGGAGAAAAGGGTCAGAGGCGATTCACAAAGGCAAATTGTTGCATTTTGGCCCGGAGAATTCAGGCGAAGGCAATGGCATCTATGTCTATTTCCGTTACACGGATAAGGCCAAAGTAATGGTGGTTCTAAATAAAAATGCTGAATCTCGTAACCTTGATTTGAGTCATTACGAAGAGATTCTTCCTGCAGGTGCTAAGGCGCACAATGTGATGGAATCGACGGATGTTGTTTTCGGGAAAACTTTAAATGTTCCAGCAAAATCAGCTCAAATTTTTGAAATTCGATGAGGTATCTATTTTTTTTACTTTTCTCATTTTCTACTTACGCCCAAGTAACAACTGTTGAAATTTTCCCAACTGGAGATAAAGAGATTACCTTGATTTTTGATTTGAAGCTCGCGAAAGATTCGCGAGCTTCAGGTCTTTTAGGGAAAACAAATGATGTTTTTTTATGGTCAGGTGCAGGAGATTTGTTAACGGGGGATGCATTTAAATACCAGCCAGCAGGTCAAACTAATTTTAGTGTCCCCTTTGAAAAAGGACGGATGACCTCCCTAGGCAATGACAAATGGTCGATTAAACTTACCCCGCGTACCTACTTTAATGTACCAGCTGCAAATCCGATTGTTAAATTAGGATTACTATTAAAAAGTGGGGATGGTAAAGCGCAAACGGAAGATTTTATTTTACCGCTCTTTACAGGGTCCTATTCTTTGAAATGGCTATCCCCTACGGAGTCCTTTACCTTAGCGGATGCGGGGACATCTGTTTCCATCAGGGCTAAGTTTTCGGCCTCTTCATCGATTAGTTTAAAATCTGCAGGAACAGTGCTAGCCACTGCATCTGCCTCCGATTCCATCAATTATACCTACGCATTAGGATCCGAAAAAGGCAAATTACATACGCTGATTTTAGAGGGAACGGCTGGGTCTTCGACTTTAAAAGATTCCGTGCGTATTTTAACTAAGCCAACGGTTGTTACAGAAGCCTTGCCTGCAGGAATTAAAGATGGTATAAATTATGTGGGGAATCGAGTGGTACTCTGTTTTTATGCTCCATCGACCTCTTTTGTTTATGCGATTGGAGAGTTTTCTAATTGGTCTGCCTTACCCGACTACTTAATGAAGCGTACTGCCGATGGATTGCGTTACTGGATTGATTTAGGAGTTCAGGTGCCCGGGAAAGAGGTGGCCTATCAGTTTTGGGTAGATGGCAATTTAGCTGTAGCTGATCCATTAACAGAGAAAATTTTGGATCCTAACAATGATAAATTTATCACATCTACCACCTATCCGGGTCTTAAAAGTTATCCAGTAGGGGCCAAGGGGATTGTGTCGGTTTTTGAGCCGGGATCCACACCATACGTTTGGAAATCGACTAATTTTACGCGCCCATCTCCTTCTAATTTACACGTTTACGAATTATTAGTTCGTGATTTCGTAGCCGATCGCCGGTATAAAACGGTGGCTGATTCCATCGGTTATTTGAAGAAGTTAGGGATTAATGCCTTGGAATTAATGCCGGTGGCAGAGTTTTCAGGAAATGATTCTTGGGGATATAATCCCATCTTTTATACGGCGCCAGATAAGGCTTATGGGACAAAGAATGACTTGAAATACTTGATTGATAAATGCCATGAAAATGGGATTGCGGTCATTATGGATATCGTTTTGAACCAGGCGGATTTTGAGAATCCGTATGTAAAGATGTACTGGGATGGGGCTAAACCTACGGTATCGAGTCCTTTCTTCAATCCTACTGCGACGCATCCCTTTAGTGTCTTCTTTGATTTTAATCATGAGAGCCTACATACCCAATGGCTGGTTGATCTGGTAACCAAGTTTTGGATAGATGAATATAAGATAGATGGGTATCGTTTTGATTTGTCCAAAGGTTTCACACAAACGCCATCAGGTAGCAATGTAGGTCAGTGGGGCCAATATGATGGATCACGCGTGCGCAATTGGAAACGAATTTATGATAAAATTCGCAGCTATGATGCGTCCGCATATGTCATATTAGAGCATTTTGCCGCAAATAATGAAGAGAATGAATTAGGAAATTATGGCATGCTTTTGTGGGGCAATAGCAAGTTTGACATGACGCGTGTAGTTCAAGGTTATACGCAGGATTTAAGTCAAATATCTTACAAGACAAGAGGTTTCATGAATCCTAGCGTCATGAGTTACATCGAATCGCATGACGAGGAGCGATTGATGGTGGAAATAGCTTCTGGGGCTAAAAAGACATTTACAGCACAAGAAAGAATTGAGCGAATGAAAATGGCAGCAGCCACTTTTTTCACCATTCCAGGGCCTAAACTAATTTGGCAATTTGGCGAGTTGGGTTATGATGTGTCCATCAATGAGAATGGTCGAACTGGGGCGAAGCCCTTGAAGTGGAATTATGCTCAGGATTCAGAGCGTGCAAAATTATTAAAAGTATATCAACAGTTGGGAGCTTTGAAAACGTCGAAACCAATTTTTACAACGACTGATTTTACTGTAGGTTCCCTTTCTGTGGTGAAGCGAAATTTATTAACAAGAGGATCAGAACACTTATTGGTCATTGCTAACCCGGATATCAATCCTCAAGTTGTTTCTGCTAGCTTCCCTAAAACAGGTACCTGGTACGATTATTTTAGTGGGAAATCGTTTGAAGTAAATGATGCGGAGGCAAAGATGAGTTTATTGCCAGGAGAGTTTCATTTACTGACCAATGTGGCATGGAATACAACAAATCTGGGTTTAGTACCTTGGTCCACTCCCGATTTTAATATTCTGGGTGTGGAGCAGGAATCTCAAAGTCTGAAACTTTATCCAAACCCTGCTCGTGATTTAGTTAAACTAGACTGGGATTCCGCAGCAGCAGGTGAAACAATACTCAAATTGATGGATTCGATGGGTCGTGAGGTATTTCAGAAAAATTTACCGCAATCCAAGGGATTAAATTCTACGACTATTTCGGTAGAGCATATGTCCAAAGGGAATTATTTCATTCAAATCAATAAACAGCGTGCTAAACTATTTATCCAGTAATATGAAAAAAATCGCCTTCTTGCTGCTTTTTTCTAGCTCATTATTTTCACAAACAAAATCGGATTTATCTGGGGCTGCGTCCTTGTTTGATATTCAATTCACTACCCAGGAATTAGATACGCTTTATTCAGATGTGGTGGATAATCTAGCGAACTACAAAGCGATGCATGCGTTGTCATTAAATAACAATGTACCCTTGAGTCTTTGGCAAAATCCTAGACTTCCGGGAATGAAATTTGATCAGACGCAGCGACCGGTGGTTTGGCCGTCGGTTAAAGCTACATTACCTGCAAAAAAATCTGATTTAGCTTTTTATTCCATCGATCAGCTCGCGCATTTAATCAAGTCAAAACAAATCACTTCGGTCGAATTAACGCAGTTCTTTATTGAACGAATCAAGAAACACGGAGAGACTTTGCAATGCGTCATTAGCATTCAGGAGGATTTGGCATTAGCGCAGGCACGTCAGGCTGACAAGGAAATAGCGAGTGGTAAATACCGAGGTTTATTACATGGAATACCCTATGGTTTGAAGGATTTGTTCGCGGTGAAAGGCACAAAGACGACCTGGGGAGCTGCTCCTTACAAGGATCAGGAGATCGATGAAGATGCCTATGTTTATTCGAAATTGAAAGAATCAGGGGCCGTTTTAGTCGCCAAATTCACGTTAGGCGCATTAGCGATGGGCGATTACTGGTATGGTGGTAGGACAAAAAATCCTTGGAACCTAAGCTATGGTTCTTCTGGTTCCTCCGCAGGTTCCGCTTCGGCTACGGTTGCCGGATTAGTTCCCTTTGCGATAGGTACCGAGACCTGGGGCAGCATCGTTTCGCCTTCTACCACTTGTGGTGCGACCGGTTTGCGTCCTACCTTCGGAAGTATTAGTCGTTCGGGTGCGATGGCATTGAGTTATAGTTTAGATAAAGTAGGACCTATTTGCCGTTCCGCAAACGATGCTGCGATTGTCTTTCATTATTTACATGGAACGGATGGAAAGGATCTAGCGGCAGTTAATATGCCTTTTAATTACGTATCGAATCGCCCATTGAAAGGGATGAAAATCGGCTATGCGAAGAATTATTTTGACAAAATTAAAGACACCACACGCAGCGAATGGAAAGTCTTAGCTGATCTTAGAAAACAGGGTGTGGAACTAATTCCAGTAGAATTTCCAGATGAAAAAGCCTATACGTTTAATATCATGGATGTAGTGATCGGAGCAGAATGTGCAGCACAATTTGATGAGATGACGCGTAAAAATATCGATGATCAACTTACCCGCCAAACCAAATACGATTGGCCTAATCAATTCAGAACGGCTCGTTTTGTGCCAGCTGTCGAGTACATTAATGCGCAACGTCACCGGTATTTGCTTATGCAAGAAGTAAACAAAGTTGTGTCACAATTTGATGCGATTATCTGTCCTTCTCGCGGTGGAGGAAACCAATCAGCGATCACGAATTTAACCGGACATCCCGTCGTGTGCGTGCCCACTGGATTAGACGCTAAAAATAATTTACCCACCGGTATTTCCTTCGTAGGAAAACTATACGATGAGGGTACTTTATTGCGTATTGCTCAGTTTTACCAAGATCACACCAAACACGAGGAAACTCATCCAGAAAAATTCTTGAATTGATTGATTTATAGTAGTTTATAAGTTTATTTTTTCTAATTTGGAACAAATAAACCTATAAAACTATTGAATCATGAGCATCTCCAGACGTGGCTTTTTGGAAAAAAGCGCCTTAGCATCCAGTTTTTTTATTGTTCCTCGCCACGTATTGGGTGGAAAAGGATTTTTAGCTCCCAGTGACAAATTACTCGTAGCGGGTATAGGTGTAGGAGGAAAGGGAAAGTCGGATTTGAAAAAATTCTATGAAAGCGGAAAGGCAGAAATTGCTTTTTTATGCGACGTAGATGACCGTCAAGCAAAGGATTCGGTAGCGGCTTATCCGAAAGCAAAATACTACAAGGATTGGAGAAAAATGATGGAGGTCGAGTCGAAAAATTTCGATGCGGTTTCTGTTTCAACTCCCGATCATAACCACGCCGTTCAGGCGATGGCTGCCATGCAATTAGGCAAACACGTATATGTTCAAAAACCGATGACTCACGATATTTATGAGGCGCGCATGTTAACGGCGGCGGCTGATAAATACAAAGTCGTGACTCAAATGGGAAACCAAGGGTCTTCTGGTGATGGAGTAAGACAATTAGTGGAATGGTATGATGCCGGAATTATCGGAGATGTGCATACGGTCCAAATTTGGACGAACAGACCCATCTGGCCTCAAGGTATTCCTTGGTCTACGGCAAAGCCACCCGTACCGACAGGATTGGATTGGGATTTATGGTTAGGAACCGCACCATATAAGGACTATGTAGATAATTTAATTCCAGGCTCCTGGAGAGGCTGGTGGGATTACGGTACAGGTGCGCTAGGTGATTTAGGATGCCATTTAATGGAGGCTCCTTTCCGTGTTTTAGGACTTAAATATGCCTCAGATGTGCAGGCGAGTGTGGGTAGTGTCTTTACGGCTTTTGGCCAAAGAGGTGTATTCCCAGACAGCTGCCCTCCATCAAGTCACGCAACTTTAACCTTCCCTAAAACGTCGAAGACGAAGGGACCAGTGACTATGCATTGGATGGACGGTGGAATTAAGCCAGAACGTCCGGAGGAATTAGGGCCAGACGAACTATTTGGCGATGGAAACTCGGGTATCTTGTTCATCGGTACAAAAGGGAAAATGATGGCCAGCGAATATGCAGCTAATCCACGATTATTGCCTTTAACACGAAATCAAGAAGTAAAAGTCAAGCAAAAATTAGAGCGAGTACCCGGCAGCGCTGATGGACACTACGCTCAATGGGTGGAAGGCGCGATTGCTGGTTATGGCAACAAGCAATTAAGTTCTCCATTCGAATTAGCAGGGCCATTAACGGAAGCCATCTTGATGGCAAATTTAGCTATACGCGTGGCAGATATGCCATTCCCTCGTCCCACAGGAAAGGGAAATCACTATCCTGGTTCGAACACGAAATTATTATGGGATAATGAGAATATGCGCGTGACGAATTTCGACGCCGCGAATCAGTTCGTTAAACGTACGTATCGCGAGGGCTGGAGTTTAGGCGTGTAAAAGTATATAGATGAGGTCTCATAGAATTTGATTAATTTCAGGTTCTATGAGACTTCTTATTTTATTATTGATAAGCACTAGTTTATTCGCTCAAAAATCGGTGTCCGATTTAATCGCGTCATCTGAATCTATTAAGGGGAGCGCGGCCTATTTATCTACCCCTTTCGTCACTGCTGGCGATAAATTATATCTCGTGGGTCACCAGGACGGGACATTTCCTGCTTTAGGTTGGCATGTGAAGGATGAGATGGGAGGGATTTGGGCGCACCCAATAAAATTACTAGACGGTTTCGAAGCATCTTATCAGGATGGAGGTAAGCTAATTCAGCTTGATCGGGCCTCTCAGTTTATTAATTATCCGTTTGCAAATCAGCAAGTTTACGCGGGGTCAGAAATTCAAGTTAGACGATTTCAATTTGTTCCTGATGGTAAGAAGGCAGTCTATGTAGAATATGTTTTTATGAATAAAACCCCAGTCAAAAAGTCCATAATGTTTTCTTTAGTCACGCGTTCGAACTTGCGACCTGTGTGGATAGGGGAGAGAACTGGGATGGTAGATTCGAAGGATTTGGCGCGATTTGTTAAAGGCAAGACGGTGGTGAAGGACTCTGCAAATAATTGGTTCACCGTGGTGGGTAGCTCCTTTTCTGCTAAAGCTGTGGCCCTACCTCGAAACCCATCAAAACCGAACGCCGCCGTTTCTAATTCCACTTATTCGCTGGAAATTCCGGCCAATGGAAGTTTATCAATTCCATTCGTCATTGCGGGTTCTGTCACTTCTGAGGCAGAAGCTTTAGCTACTTTTTCGAATGTGTTAGACAATGGCGCTCAACTAGCCCTCGCTAAAAAACAGCGCTATGAAAAAATAGCCGCAAAATCTGAAATTCAACTATCAGATGCACGGTTAACCCAGGCGATGCGTTGGTTAAAGTACAATGCGGATTGGCTTACTACCGATGTAGATGGTATAGGTCGCGGAATTACGGCAGGAATGCCTGATTATCCTTGGTTTTTTGGTGGGGATATGACCTATTCCTTGCAAGGTTTAATCTCCTCTGGCAGAAAGGATATTGCTTACAGCACGATTGATTTGATAGCGAAACTATCTGAAAAAACGAATGGAAACGGTCGCATTGTGCATGAAGTCAGTACAAATGGAGCAGTCTATAATCCTGGAAATGTGAATGAGACACCGCAGTTTGCCTCCTTAATTTACAAGGTGTATTGTTGGACGGGCGATCAGTCATTTTTATCGAAGTATTTTCCTCTGGTTGAAAAAGGCCTCGAATGGCTAGAGCAGCAGGACAAGGATCACAATTTGATTCCGGATGGGAATGGAATGATGGAGATTCACGGATTAGATTCTGAGATGATTGATGTGGCGGCCTACAGCGCGAAAGCCTATTTAGATGCGTCCAAAATGGCTCTTGAACTAGGTCGCACAGAATTATCTCGTGATTATTTTGCCAAATACGAAGCAATTCGATTAAAAATTAATAGCGATTTTTGGGTACCCTCCTCTAATTCGTATGCCGATTTTAGGGGCACTAAAGTCCAAGCGTTGCAATTAACGCAAGATGCCATCGAACGGGCGAAAGGATTAAATAATAATTGGGCAGTCGAAGAATTACAGGCTTTGCAAAAACTGATTAGTGCGAACCCTGATACAACAAAACGTGGTTTTGTCTTGCATCACAATTGGGTGGTGAATACACCCATGGAGACGGGATTGGCTGATGCTGAAAAAGCCTCCAAAGCCTTGAAAACCGCGGAGAAGTTCCGTAATAAATTTGGGATGTATGTAACAGGTATAGATCGTTCTGAAAATTCAGAAAAAGCGGAATCGTATGCTGCCAAAGTAGGGAAATCCGAATTTACTTACACCGGAACCGTAATGACTTTGCCCACTGGAGTACAGGCGATTTCAGAGAATAAGTATGGTCATCCGAATGCTGCTTATGATTTAGTCCAAAGCATGTTGCGGACTTTCTCTTTTGCCTTACCTGGTTCAATGTATGAAGTTTCTCCTGATTATGGAATGATGACTCAGGCCTGGAACAGCTTTGCATTCGAAGTGCCCGTGATTCAACAGTTTTTCGGGATTCAACCTTTGGCCTATAAAAAAGAAATACATTTACAGCCTTCCTGGCCTGATTCCTTACCTTCAGGAGGTATTAAAAACGTGGAAATAGGGGATAACTTAGTCTCTGTTTCGTATGCTCGTTCGTCAAAAAGAAGTACCTATATTTTAAAGCAGTCAAAACCTTGGTCGATGCATTTTAGTCCTAGAACTGGTAGCTACAAACGTTGGATGTTAGATGGAAAACTAGTGGAGCCTACATTAGTGGATGGCTGGCCTACACTTAAATTAAAGGGCTTGCAACACCATCTGGTTTTAATGAATTAGCTTATAGGATGGGCCATATTGTGTGGGCGGCTACCCAATTAATGTCGATTTGATTCATAGCTACGAGCTATCAATTTTCGACTAGTATCCTATCTCTCTGGCACTCTTAAGTTCTAAATTGATAAATGACTGAATAAGTATTTAGAAATCGTAGAGACTTGGCTATTTTTGTTTAAAATATCAAAATATGAGAAAACTATTATTACTCTTATTGTTCTTTTGGGGTACAAAAAGTATTGTTTTTGCTCAAGGAACTTCACCGGATTTTTTGAATAATTATTTTTTCAAACAAGTGCCTTTGGCAAACAACTCTTTCAAGTTTGAGCTGGCAAAAGTAGTCTTGGGAAATACGACCTATCTTAATAACGATAATTATGATGAAAATTTAAGGCAATCTGGGATACTAAGTTTACCTGAAATTTTAGACGTTGAAGATTTTACTTTTTATGGAGTGAAGCCTAATATTAAAATTCAAGATTCTACTCGATTTAATCGATTAGTTACCGCAAATACAAAGGAATGGTTTAATGCCAAAATGCCTAAAATAGAGGTATTGAAAAATAAATTGATGACAATTTCTTACCCAGACTCTACAGAGGAGTCTTTTTTATTAAATGTAAAACAGCCTTCTATTGAGGATGACAATAACAATAAGAGGAAAATTTTGCAAATGGAATTAGCCAATGAAGAAGTAAAGGCTGATG
>JBEBDF010000058.1:0-12749 GCA_041157105.1 Bacteroidota bacterium
ATATTAATAAGGGGACATGCGGTGTAAAAATACGTAATTACTTTAAATTTACGGGATTCATGGTATAAATTCTATATGTGGGAGACAGAAATCCAGTCTTTTGGTGATTACTTAAAAATTGAGCGGGGCTTATCCAAGCACTCCTATGAAGCCTATTTACGTGACATCCAAAAACTAGCTACCTACCTTTCCATTTCACCCATCCCCATTGATCAGGTAGATGAATCCCATATTTTGGCCTTCTTAAAAGACCTGCACTCCCTAGGAATCGAAGCAAGTACGCAGTCCAGAACCCTGTCAGGCATCCGGGCCTTTTTCCAATTTCTCGTATTCGATGGAACCCTAAAAGCGGATCCGACAGTACACGTGAAAAATCCCCAAATGGGCCGCAAACTTCCCGATACCCTTTCCTTTGATGAAATCACAGCAATCCTCGAACAAGCCGATCTTTCCAGTCCGGAAGGAGTAAGAAATCGAGCGATGCTAGAGTTCTTGTATGGAGCCGGATTGCGAGTTTCTGAGTTAATCGGGCTAAAAAGAGAGGATATTTACGAAGATCAAGGCTTCGTCAAAGTTCGCGGAAAAGGTGACAAAGAACGTCTCGTTCCCGCTGGCCGTGATGCGTTTAAATACCTGAATCTGTACCTGGAATCAGTTAGACCTTCCGTACCGGTAAAAAAAGATTCGACTCACGTTATTTTCCTGAATAGGAGAGGTTCAGGCTTGAGTCGGGTGATGGTATTTTTAATTTGCAAGGATTTAGCTGCAAAAGCCGGAATCACGAAAGTTATAAGCCCCCACACTTTTCGTCACTCATTTGCCACGCATTTAATTGAAGGGGGGGCAGATTTACGTGCCGTTCAGGAGATGTTAGGCCATGAATCGATCTTGACGACAGAGATTTATACGCACTTGGATCGGGCTTATTTGACGCAGATGGTGCAGGATTTTCATCCTTTTTCAAAAATAGATAAGAGATTATAGAGTATAGAGTAAAGATAGAATATCTCCTCTCTCTACTCTACAATCTCTTCTCTCCCTTCCTCCGGGAAAGGAATAAACACAAAATTCGTAAACTGTCCATCCACCACGAAAAGGCAGGCGAACTCTTCGATGTCTTTGAAGTTTTGGACAAATAATTCCCTATTTTCTTCAGCGATCAGTTTGCGTTGCACGAATTCTTCCATCATGGAAGCGTGGTAATTCCACTTGTTTTCGTGCAATTCGCCTACTCCGATGAGCTTTTGTCCTATTTCGATGGGACGTTGGGAGGTGACGAAGATGGGAAAATCGGAGAAGCCGCGCTTCTTGATTTGGTAAGAGGCTTCTTTTAAGGCGTCTGCGACTTTGATGAAGTCGGACGAAATAAGGCCTAAATATTTCCCGTTCAAGTCAGGGGAATTAGGTGCGTTTGAGAGGGCGGTGTAATCTTCGATCATGATTTAACTCTTACTTAGTAATAATAATTGAATGTCTTTCACGGGTTTGTGGAACAATTTTCCCGTGCTAGGTTGCGTTACGAAGCCTTTATAGCAGAATACGCCTTTCATGAAGGATTTTCCCTGCCAAAGCATTTCCTCTACTCCCCCCGTCTTTCCAGCCTTCAAGATGAAGGAAGTCATTAGGTTACTGATGGCTAAACTAGCCGTGTGGGCAACCAGGGAAGGGATATTCGGTACGCAATAATGCGTTACGCCGTATTTTTCGAAAGTCGGGTCTTGGATGGTGCTCGCTTCAGAGGTTTCAAAACAGCCTCCCTGATCGATGCAAACATCGAAAATTAAAGTTCCTGGATTTAGCTTACTGACCATTTCCTCGGTTACAATACAAGGCGTAATTCCGCTGTCTGAACGAAGGGCTCCTACGATGATTTGGGCCTCTTGAAGCGCTTTGGCTAGATTTTCAGAGTCGATAACTTGAGTAACGACAGGGAAACCGAGCGCCGCTTTTAGGCGTTGTAATTTATAAATATCTTTATCGAAAACTTGGAACTGCACGCCTGCGCTCGCTGCCGCTCGCGCCACCTGCTCCACCACCTGGCCTGCACCTAAAAGCACCATATTGCAAGGAGGAACTCCGGTTACATTCCCTAAAAGCAATCCTTTTTTCTTTTGAATCAAATCGGTGGCAATCGGTAGAATCAACTGCCCAGCGATCTCCGCCATGATTTTGATGAAGGGAAAACCGCCACCATTGTCTTCGACGAATTCTAGTCCGATGGCCATCAGCTTTTTGGCATTGATTGCATCGATTAATTCGGAGGACAGATGTTGGTATGAGGCACTAGAAATAAAGGCCTGCCCCTCTTTCATTCGCGTTATTTCCGCGATGGTGGGAGGAGTTATTTTTAAGGTTAAGGCACTCTGCCAAATCATCGCCACATCCTCACTCACACTGGCTCCAGCTAATAGATAATCAGAATCGCTGAATCCAGCTCGTTCTCCAGCGCCCTTTTCAATCACAATTTCATGGCCATTATTGGTCAATAAAGTGACCGCCTGCGGGCTTAATGAAATGCGATTCTCATTCGGATCGGATTCCTTAGGAAGGCTGATGCGGATGCTTTGGGCATTCTGCTTCGTCCAAGCCATCGCCTCTAAAGGCGCGATTCCTTGCTTCGAAAGTAATTCCTGAAACGGATTATGTTCTAGTATCTTCGCCATACAACTTCTAATTTACGGTGAGCATCATCCACGTGTGATACGTTTAATTCGAGGTGTTCAAAGGTCCAAAACTCCTCCGCCTGCTCCGGCCATTCAATTAAACACAGATGTCCAGAGTCTAAATATTCTTCTAATCCGATGTCAAATGCCTCTTGGGCATTCTTCAAACGGTATAAATCAAAATGATAAACTGGCTGACCCTTCGCGTCCACATACTCATTCACAAGTGAAAAGGTGGGACTTTGAACTGATTGAGCAACACCTAATTGATGACAGATCTCTTTAATTAAAGTCGTCTTCCCTGCACCCATTTCACCGCGAAATAACCAGACATTGGGGTAGTCTTTGGTCTCCCTGATTAAGCTAGACGCTATTTCGGGCAATTCCGTGATGCTATATTTGTCCCAGGGTCTCATAATTCAATGTCCCCTAATTGTGGTCTGATGAGTATTTCTTCTAAAACAGTCGATGGATTCATCGAATAAGCGGAGAATATGGTTGAGGCCACATCATCTGCCGGTATAAATCGAGATTCAGGCAATTCCACTCCATCCCAAGCCGGTGTTAAAGTGGCTCCGGGTAAGATGGCCGTTACTTTAATTCCTTGTGTTTTGGTTTCTTCTCGCAAGACTTTTGTGAAGCCTAGTAAGGCGAATTTACTGATGCAATATGAACCTCCAGCAGTATAAGCGGTGATGGAGGCGGTAGAGCAAATCGTAAAGATGTGCCCTGATTTTTGGGCTTGAAATGTCGGTAAAAAGGCTCTTGTTAAGTGATAGGCACTGTATAAGTTCGCCTCGATTTGACTATCTAAAACCCCATCTTCCTCATTCTGAATCTGTCCTGGCATAAAAAAGCCGGCATTGTTGATCAGGATATCGATGGATTTTGTTTGGTCTAAAACCCAAGCAGCAAAATCTTGACATTGAGATTTAACGCTTAAATCTGCCACAAACGTGTGCAAAGTGTTGGAATTGAATTCGGTTGAAAGGGCCTTTAATTTATCGCCGTTTCTGGAACAGGTAAATACAGTAAATCCCTCTGATAAGAATTTTTTTACTAAAGCTTTGCCAATTCCCTGGCTACCCCCACTAATTATTGCCGTTTTGTTCATTATCTTTGAAGAATATCGATGTGTAATATACCAATCAGATGTCAAAATTAGGCAAATATTTAATCTTCCTGGGTAAGCTTTTCACAAATCCAGAAAAATTTCGGGTTTATCTCGCCTTGACATTTCAAGAATGTGTAGACATTGGAATTAATTCAATCTTAATTGTGGCGATTGTATCCTCTTTCCTTGGTGCTGTGACTTGTGTTCAGACAGCGGCTAATATGGATAATCCTTTCGTTCCCCAATACATTATCAGCTTAATTGTGCGAGATTCGACCATTCTAGAGATGGGACCCACGATTACTTGCGTGGTTTTAGCAGGTAAAATAGGATCTAATATCGCTGGTCAATTAGGCACGATGCGTATCACTGAACAAATCGACGCATTAGAGGTGATGGGGATTAACTCGCGTTCTTATTTAGTTTTGCCTAAAATTATTGCCGCTATTATCACTTTCCCTATGTTAGTGACTTTAGCTTGTTTTCTGGCCATTTATGGCGGTTATTTAGCGGGTTGGTTAACAGGAGCTATCTCTCCACAAGAATACATTAAAGGACTTCAATTTCAATTTAAAGGCAATTACATGATTTTTGCTTTGACAAAATCAGTGGTGTTTGCCTTTTTAATTGTAACGATTTCTGCCTTTAAAGGATTTTATACGAAAGGTGGGGCCTATGAAGTAGGTACCGCAAGTACCGCTGCGGTAACTAATTCGTGTATTGCGATTTTGATTGCAGATTATCTTTTGGCCCAATTATTAGTCGGCTAGATTCTTTCAATAAATACGTTGGTAGTTAAAAGCGAACTTGCAGCGCCTCGATATGATCCGAGGACAGGTGTGATTTCCTCTGGCAAACAAGACGCAGCTAACGGAATGTGGTTTCCTGAAACGACCTCATGCTGTGTCGGATCATAGCCTCTCCAGCCTCCACCAGGCAAATATACCTCTACCCATGCATGCAAATGATGTGTTTGATTAGGCATGTCTACAGGTGCAATCCCAATGTAATAGCCAGATACAAACCGCGTCGCTAATCCCATTGCCCTACATAGTGCTGAAAACAAAACGGCATAATCACGACATGAACCCTTCCGATTAATCAGGGTAAATTCCGGAGTATTCGGATTTCCTTCCTCGCGAATCTCATAGGCAAAATTGGAAAATATGAATTCGTTCAGTGCAGAAAGATAGTCTGATGTACTGTAACGTACACCTGATGCTATCTGGCGAGCCATTTGTTCTACCGTAGGCGTTACACCTTCCAAGCCTAAATAGGGGCTTAAGGTCTTTTGATAGGAATTCGAATACGAAATAGGTAATGTTTTGCTTTCAAAGGGGAAGTAGACGAAGTCAAATGGGTTGAATTCAGTCGTTTCCACTACGGCATTTACCTCAATGGATAAAAAAGAGGTAGGCTCTTTGAAAAATAAAATATTTTGAATATTCCCTTCCGGATCCAGATTTTTAGATACTTGTACTGGGCTAGGTTGGATGTCTAATTGGAAATCTTGGACCGTTAAAAGGGCACTTTTACGCGGATGCAAATACAATACATGAGGATCCAAAGTGACCGATTCACTGTAATCATATCGTAGGTTGTGCTTTATGCGAGCGATCATTTCGAGGGGGAGATTAAATCTTTCATCCAACCTTCATCGATTCTCGCTAAAGATTGACGCAAGGCCTCATTCCAATCATTTGAAATGGCCTCCATATCTTCTTTATGTAACCTGACTTCTCTTGCCTTGAAACTACCTTTCTCATAAACCACTACATCGATGGGATAATCTACATCGTTCGCGCTCACTTGTGTCGCATCGAAAGATAGAAAACCCATCTTCAATGCCTCTTTTAAGGAGGTTTCATGAGTCAAATTTCTATTTAGAAGTGGTTTTCCGTAATTGGAGTTACCAATGATCTGGTATTTTAATCCATCATTAATCTCGATCCAATTGCCTTCTGGGAAGATGAGAAACAATTTGTGCTCTGCATCTTTTGGCATTTGTCCACCTACAATGGCATGTAAATTGAAAGCGTAGCCCTCTTTTTCTAAGGTTTCCCGATCCTCTGCTGCTACCTGTTTTAGTTTAGTCCCAAAAGAGGTCGCCGCCTGAAACATATAATCATAGCTTTCTTCCTCGTCCTCGATGGCTTGATTAAAATAGGTGACCGCTTTATCACGAACTGAACGTAACCCAGCCGTCATGATAAAAAGAGAATGTTGATTAATCTCGTGAATAGAGATTTTTTTATTCGAATATACTTCGTTACCCGCTGTGATTCGGGTATCTGCAATGGCAATAATGCCTTCTTTAACGGTAATTCCTAAACAAAATGTCATACAATGATGGGTGGCAATTGGGAGCGCAATATTACACTATTTATTTGAAAAGATGGGTTTAATTGACCGGCTTCAGGTCAAAATAGGTGTTATGAATGGTCTGTCCGATGTCATTATTCGAGGTTTGGAAGGCATCTAAAAACTGATGTAATCCGGTAGTTAAAATATCGTCGATTTCAGTGAATTGCACTTCAGAAAGAATTTTAGAAAGTTTTTTCTCTGCCAGATTCGAATAGCCGTGATCAAACGAGGTGCCCGAAATAGCATAAAGCGACTGTTCAGCTTCGGTTAAACAATGAACTACCGAACGCGGGAAACCTTTATCTAAAATTAAAAATTCCACAATATTGGTGGGATTAACCACTTTATACTGCTGACGGAACATGTTATAGGCTGAAACTGATTTCAAAACGGATGACCATAGCAATAGATCCAGGGGAGAACCCACAGAATCTACATTAGGAAGTAATGTGAAATATTTAACGTCTAGAAATCGAGTCGTCTTGTCTGCTCGCTCCAATAATTTACCTAATTGCCCAAAATGCCAGCCTTCACCGCGTGTAATCGTCGAATCTACAATTCCATAAAACAACTGACTTCCTGATTTGATTTCCTCTAAAAATCCTTGGTAGCGAGCTAGCTCCCAGCTTTTGCTACCCTCTACGCGGTCCTTTACTTTCCAATAGATTTGGTTGACATATTCCCACATTTCTTTGGAAATACTTTCGCGTATCGTTCGAGCATTTTCACGAGCAGAAAAAAGACACGAAAGTATAGAATTCGGATTGTTGACATCAAAAGTCATGAAGTACAAGACGTTCTCCCGATTTGCTTCTGCGTAATGCTCAAAGAAATTATAATGATCAGCGGTGGCCACAATTAAAGGCTCCCATTGTTCGGGAACGTTAGGGGGTAAATCTAAAGCTAGATTGAAATTCACCGAGATGAAGCGGGCGTAATTGTCAGCTCTCTCAATGTATCTGTTCATCCAATAAATGGAATTGGCTACTCGACTTAACATAGGCTATAAATTTGATCAAAATGCTTATTATCTTAAAATTAGGTTTTTTTTTCAGAGTAAGGCATCGACCCATCCTTTTTTGTATTTTTGTCTATTATTTCGCTCAAAAAATCCACATGTTTTATCAAATTTTCATAAAACCTCTTTTCTTTTTATTCAATCCAGAGCGTGCGCATTATGTAGCAGCTGATTTAATTCGTTTCACTTTGCGCATTCCGGGGATGTCCTCCCTCTTTAAAGCTTTATTTCAGTTAGAAGACAAACGCTTGGAACGGACGGTTTTTGGTCTACATTTCCCTAATCCGGTGGGTTTAGCAGCGGGCTTTGATAAAAATGCTTTATTGGTAGATGAATTTGCTGAACTGGGATTTGGCTTTATTGAAGTAGGCACAGTGACTCCTAAGCCACAAGATGGAAATCCTAAACCTCGTTTATTTCGCTTGATTGAAGACGAAGGTATTATTAACCGAATGGGTTTTAATAACGAGGGATTAGCTGCGATGAAGTCACGTTTAGCTAAACGTACATCTAAAGTGATTGTGGGAGGAAATTTAGGCAAGAATAAAGTGACGCCTAATGAGTTAGCAGATGCTGATTATTGCCAAGGGTTTGAGGCCTTGTATGACGTGGTGGATTATTTCGTGGTCAATGTAAGTTCTCCTAACACGCCTAACTTGAGAGCCCTACAGGAAAAAGAGCCGTTGAAGCAATTGTTGCAGACTTTACAAGATTTAAACGCTGCGAAGCCGGCACAGAAGCCGATTTTATTAAAAATTGCCCCAGATTTGAGTAATGATCAATTAGATGACGTAATCGAAATTGTGTTAGAAACAAAGTTAGCAGGGGTGATAGCAACGAATACGACTTTATCTAGAGAAGGTTTGCAATCGTCTCATAAGGAAGAAATGGGAGGTTTAAGCGGGAAGCCTTTGACTCGTCGATCTACCGAGGTAGTTGCCTATTTGCATCAAAAATCAAATGGCCAATTCCCCATCATCGGGGTGGGCGGAATTCATTCGGGGGCGGAAGCGGTTGAGAAATTAAAAGCGGGGGCCTCCTTAGTCCAAATCTATTCTGGCTTCATCTATGAAGGTCCGGGTTTAATAAAAGAAATTAACCAAGAAATTTTAGCCGCTGGCCTTTAATTTGATTTTGTAAATCGAATCAAAAAAGCGAAATTTATAAGATTAACACCTAGTTCCTTCAATGGCAAAAAAGATTAGTAACCCTACGAGCACCTTACAACTTAATTTTGAGCAAGATAAGCCCAAAAGAAAAATGGACGGCGCTGTTCTATATCGATTTCAATTAATCATAGCCGCATTTTTATTTCTAATTGGCACCCTTTTACTGATTTCTTTTGGATCTAGTTTTTTTGTAGGTGTTTCAGATCAAAGCGAAGTAGAACGTGGTGTCGTGGATACGATCAGAGGTTCCGATATTCCCATTAAAAATTTTGCAGGTCTTTTAGGAGCTAAAATTGCGCACTTCTTTTTATTCAAGACTTTCGGTTGGTCTACCTTTTTGCTGATTCCTTTATTTTATTTATCAGCCCTTAAAGTCGGATTTAAAAAAGAGATTTATTCGTTAGAGCGTCTTTCATGGCAAGTTTTATTCTACATCTTGTGGATTAGTTTGTTAGCTGGTTTTTTTGTGTTCTTGTTAGATTTACCGCATTCCATTGGTGGAGGGGTAGGTTACTTTGTAAATGAGAAATTGTATCAATTGTTGGGTTACTTATCCATTTTTGTGATTGGGTTTGGTGGATTTATCTTTTTGGTATTATTCTACCAATTAAACCCTAAGAAAGCGAAGGTGGTAGCACGCGAAGTAGACGAAGAAGAAGAGATAGAAGAGGAGAGTTTATTTATCGATGAAGATGGCCCTGCGATCCATGTGGACAATGATGATATAGAGGAATTTAGGCCGATTGTTCCGCCGGTTATAGTAGAAGAAATAGTGCCTGAACTTGAGCCTGAGCCTCTTTCAGCGGTTGAAGAACTTGTAGAAGAAAAGAAAGAGGATGACTTAGATTTTACCTACAAAGTCGCTGATGTGGCAGATGAGGTGATCGAGGAAGAACCTACACCTATCTCTCGTGAGATGAAAGCGAATGATTTAGTCGAGCAGTTTGGCCTATATGATCCTACTGCTGATTTGCCTAAATACCAGTTCCCTACGATTGATTTATTAAAGGAATACGACCAAAAGAATCAGACATCGCAAGTGACGATGGATGAATTAAAGGCCAATAAGGAGAAGATTGTCGAGACCTTATTGAATTACGGCATCGGAATTCAAAAGATTGAAGCAACGATTGGACCTACAGTTACCTTGTATGAAATTGTTCCTAAAGCCGGTGTTCGTGTGAGTAAAATTACTTCATTAGAGGATGATTTATCCCTTTCATTAGCTGCAATGGGCGTTCGTATTATAGGCCAAATGCCAGGAAAGGATACCATCGGTATCGAGGTAGCAAACAAGAATCGCGAAATGGTTCCTGTGCGAGCAGTGATAGGTTCAGAGAAATTCCAAAAATCAACCTACGATCTTCCTATCACCCTAGGAAAGACGATTTCGAATGAAATTTTCGTAGCTGATTTGGCCAAAATGCCTCACCTCTTAATGGCAGGTGCTACAGGCCAAGGAAAGTCGGTAGGTCTAAACATGTTGTTGACTTCCTTGATTTATAAGAAGCACCCAGCGACCTTAAAGTTCGTATTGGTGGATCCCAAAAAGGTGGAATTGTCACTCTTCAATAAATTAGAGCGTCACTTCTTAGCGTGTCTTCCAGATTCTGCGGAGGCCATTATTACCGATACCAAGAAAGTGGTTAATACGCTTAATTCACTTTGTAAGGAGATGGATTTGCGTTATGATAAGTTAAAAGACGCAGGTTGTAGAAATATCAAAGAGTATAACCAGAAGTTCATTAACCGTCGTTTGAATCCGAATGAGCATGATTTTATGCCTTACATCGTTTTAGTAATCGATGAGTTAGCGGATTTAATGTTAACGGCAGGTAAAGAGGTAGAACACCCGATTGCCCGTTTAGCTCAGTTAGCTCGTGCTATCGGTATACACTTAGTAGTAGCCACGCAACGTCCTTCGGTTAACGTTATTACGGGTACGATTAAGGCGAACTTCCCAGCGCGTCTATCGTTTAAGGTTATGTCCAAAATTGACTCCCGCACCATCCTCGACGCAGGTGGAGCAGATCAGTTAGTGGGAATGGGGGATATGTTGTTATCTATGGGATCAGAGGTGATTCGTTTGCAATGTGCTTTTGTGGATACCCCAGAGGTAGAAGATATATGTGATTTCATCGGAAATCAACAGGGATATTCATCAGCTTATTTGTTACCTGAACCCGATTCAGAGGAAATTGGAGGACAAGATCGCGGTGATTTTGATCCTAGCGATAGAGATTCTTTCTTTGATGAGGCAGCTCGCTTAGTCGTAATGCATCAGCAAGGTAGTACCTCTTTGATTCAGCGTAAGTTGAAGTTAGGCTATAACCGGGCAGGTCGTTTGATTGATCAATTAGAAGCCGCTGGAATCGTTGGTTCTTTTGGAGGATCGAAGGCTAGAGAAGTATTAGTTAAGTCAGAAACTGAATTAGAAGAAATTTTGAAAAATCTATAATATGAAAAAAGCACTATTTTTACTATGCCTGAGTATTAGCGTATTTGCGCAGTCAAATAAGGCAGTTAGTCTAATTGATGGGATGCAGAAAAAATACAAAGCCATGGGGTCCTTCTCCGCTAATTTTACGTATCAAACCGAAGGTGCAGCCACCATGTCCGGCTCCATTATAGTAAAAGGCACTAAGTTTCGTTTAAAGACGGCAGGTCAAGAGATCTTCAATAATGGAAAAGAAGTGGCTACCTTTATTAAGGAAATCAATGAAGTAAACATTTCTAACTTTGATCCTTCCGAAGGTGATTTGAATCCCGCTAAAATTTATTCATTTGATAAGAAGGCCTATAAGATTGAATTAAAGGGCGAATCTGCTGGAATTTCGACAGTAGAGTTATCCCCTGTATCGAAAGCTACTCAGGTGAAGAGTATCACCCTAAAAATCAAATCAAAAGATCTTTCAATAAACGAATGGACCATTCTTAACAAAGCGGGAAAGAAACAATTTTTCAAAATCGCTAAATTAAATCCGAAGGCAAACGCTGAAGACAAATTCTTCACCTTTGATAAGAAAGCATTTCCAGGTGTAGAAGTGAATGATCTGCGCTAAGATTAAGCGACAAATAAAAAAGGCTCTTCTTTCGAGGAGCCTTTTTTATGTGGTTTCGGTATCTTATACCGTTTGCAATATCAATTGCTTCATGATTTCTAATCCATCTGTATTGTTCAAATCCGGATCAGCTGCTCTTTCTGGGTGTGGCATCATCCCGAATACGTTTCTTCCTTCATTACAAATACCAGCAATATTCAAAAGGCTTCCGTTCGGATTTGATTCTTCAGTTACCTGACCGTTTTGATCACAATAGTAGAATAAGATCTGATCATTTGCCTTTAAAGAAGCTAACGTTTTCTCATCTGTAAAATAACGGCCCTCTGCGTGTGCAATAGGTATTTTGTATGCCTTATTAGTATCTAACTCTTGAGTCACCAAAGAATTGTTTGTCGCAGCCTTCAGGTAGATGTTTTTCGAAATGAATTTTTGAGAGTTATTTCTCAAAAGCACTCCTGGTAATAAATGTGCTTCTACTAATACCTGAAAACCATTACAAATTCCCATTAAATAGCCACCATTCTTTGCATGCTCAATCACATGATCCATGATAGGGGAGAAACGGGCAATAGCTCCAGAACGTAAGTAATCTCCATAAGAGAAACCGCCTGGAACGATAATGAAATCGCAGTTTTGTAGATCAGTCTCTTTGTGCCAAAGTTTAACGGCCTCGTGACCTAAACTTTGAATAACTCCTACTGTATCATCGTCACAATTGGATCCAGGGAATACGACTACACCAAATTTCATAAGTTCTTTGCTATTATTTGTGCAAAAATACGGCTTTTGATGGAAAAATGCAGATGCTCGGGAGCATTTATTTTACATTTAGGAACCTAATCTTATAAAACCAAAAAGCCGCGACTCGAAGAGTCGCGGCTTTTAAAAAAAAGGAACTAAATCCTAGTATCTGTAGTGCTCTGGTTTGTATGGACCTGCTTGATTTACACCGATATAATCCGCCTGCTCTTTCTCTAACTTCTCTAATTTAGCACCGATGTGCGCTAAGTGTAAGAACGCTACTTTCTCATCCAAGTGCTTAGGAAGAATGTAAACTTTGTTCTCGTAGTTAGCTGAGTTAGCCCAAAGTTCTAATTGAGCCAATGTTTGGTTACAGAACGAGTTTGACATCACGAATGATGGGTGACCCATCGCGCAACCTAAGTTTACTAAACGACCTTCAGCTAAAACAATCACGTTTTTGCCGTCGATCGTGTACATATCTACTTGTGGCTTGATTTGATCTTTTGTAGAACCGTAGTTATTGTTCAACCACTCCATATCGATTTCGTTATCGAAGTGACCGATGTTACAAACGATCGCTTTGTCCTTCATTGCTTTGAAGTGACGGTCACGGAT